>CALPUN020000021.1 GCA_943326765.2 Bifidobacterium breve
AAAATGAAAAAAATACTAGTAGCCAATAGAGGCGAAATTGCCATACGAGTGATGAAGACCGCTCAAAAAATGGGCATCAAAACAGTGGCAGTTTACTCGACTGTAGATAGAAATGCACCCCATGTAAAATTTGCGGACGAAGCCGTTTGTATTGGGGAAGCACCTTCCAATCAATCCTATTTGTTAGGAAGTAAAATTATTGAAGTTGCTAAATCTCTAAAGGTAGATGCCATTCATCCTGGCTACGGATTCTTAAGTGAAAATGCCGAATTTGCCGAAGAAGTCGAAAAAAACAACCTGATTTTTATTGGCCCAAAATCGAAAGCCATTCATGTTATGGGCAGTAAATTAGCGGCTAAAGAAGCAGTAATGCACTATAATATCCCCATGGTTCCCGGTGTTGACCATGCGATTGTTGATATTGATGAAGCCAAAAAATCTGCTACGGCTATTGGGTTCCCCATATTAATCAAAGCCTCGGCTGGTGGTGGCGGGAAAGGGATGCGAATTGTAGAATCGGAAGAAGATTTTGTGTCGCAAATGAATCGCGCCATTAGTGAAGCAACAGCAGCCTTTGGAGACGGATCGGTTTTTATAGAAAAATATGTGTCCTCACCACGGCATATCGAAATTCAAATTATGGCCGACAGTCACGGCAATATCTTGTATTTCTTTGAAAGAGAATGCAGTATTCAACGCCGCCATCAAAAAGTGATTGAAGAAGCACCATCCTCGGTTTTAACTCCAGAATTGCGAAAAAAAATGGGGGAAGCGGCCGTATTGGTGGCCAAGTCTTGTGATTATTTAGGCGCCGGAACGGTAGAATTTTTGTTAGACGAAAAACATAATTTTTATTTCTTAGAAATGAATACCCGTTTGCAAGTGGAGCATCCGGTGACCGAATTAATTTCGGGCGTCGATTTGGTTGAACTGCAAATCAAAGTGGCTCGCGGTGAAGCGTTACCGATGAAGCAAGAAGACTTGCATATTAAGGGTCATGCGATGGAATTGCGGGTTTATGCCGAAGATCCCATGAACGATTTCTTGCCTAGCGTTGGTCATTTGGAGGTATATCAATTGCCAACAGGCGAAGGCGTTCGCGTAGACAACGGTTTTGAAGAAGGTATGGATATTCCGATTTATTACGACCCCATGTTGTCGAAATTAATTACCTATGGAAAAACGCGAGAAGAGTCGATTCAATTGATGATTAAAGCAATCGAAGGCTATAAAATTAAAGGCGTTCAAACTACTTTGCCTTTCGGAAAATTTGTTTTCGAACACGAGGCTTTTCGTTCCGGAAATTTCGACACTCACTTCGTGAAAAAATACTACGACGCAGCGGTGTTGAAAATTCAAATGGAAAAAGAAGCAGAAATAGCCGCGCTAGTGGCACTAAAACAGTATTTAGAGGATCAAAAAATCGTTCGATTACCTATACAATAAATTATGGATACTAAAATTAATATTCTAAACGATAAAATTGCGCAAGCCAAATTAGGAGGGGGTTCCAAACGAATTGCCAAACAACACGAAAAGAAAAAACTTACCGCACGAGAACGCGTCGAATACTTAATGGATGAAGGTTCGTTTGAGGAAATCGGAATGTTAGTAACGCACCGTACGACCGATTTCGGAATGGACAAAGAAATCTACTTTGGCGATGGGGTTATTACAGGATACGGAACTATTAACGGCCGGTTGGTTTATATTTTCGCGCAAGATTTTACCGTTTTTGGTGGCGCTTTATCCGAAACACATGCTGAGAAAATTTGCAAAGTCATGGATATGGCACTCAAAGTGGGTGCCCCAATGATTGGCTTGAACGATTCGGGTGGTGCTAGAATTCAAGAAGGAGTTCGCTCTTTGGGCGGTTATGCTGATATCTTCTTTAGAAACGTACAATCATCAGGAGTCATTCCGCAAATCTCAGCTATCATGGGGCCTTGTGCCGGTGGTGCTGTGTATTCGCCCGCTATGACCGATTTTACGATGATGGTAGAAAATAACAGTTATATGTTTGTCACCGGTCCGAATGTAGTAAAAACGGTAACGAATGAAGAAGTAACTTCCGAAGCGTTAGGGGGAGCCATTACGCATTCGACTAAATCCGGAGTTGCGCACACAACCTCGCCTAACGGAATAGCTTGCTTGGAAGACATCAAGAAATTATTGAGTTACATTCCACAAAACAATAAAGAAGTGACACCCAAATTACCTTATGAGTTGGGATCCGAATTGCGAGAACAATTGAATACTATTGTCCCTGAAAATGCAAACAAACCCTATGACATGCACGAAGTGATTCGCGGTGTTATTGATGAAGATTCATTCTTCGAAATTCACAAGGATTATGCAGAGAATATTATTGTTGGCTTTGCCAGAATTGCTGGAAGAAGTATCGGAATTATTGCGAACAACCCGATGTTTCTTGCTGGTTGTTTGGATGTAAAAAGTTCAATCAAAGCGGCGCGTTTTACCCGATTTTGTGATTGCTTCAACATTCCGCTATTGGTTTTGGTGGATGTCCCCGGATTTTTGCCAGGAACCGATCAAGAATGGAACGGTATCATCGTTCACGGAGCCAAATTACTATACGCTTTAAGCGAAGCGACCGTGCCAAGAGTAACGGTAATTACCAGAAAAGCTTATGGTGGTGCTTACGATGTAATGAATTCGAAACATATTGGAGCCGATATGAATTTTGCTTGGCCAACGGCAGAAATTGCGGTGATGGGAGCCAAAGGAGCCAGCGAAATTATCTTCAAAAAAGAAATTAGTGAAGCCGCCAATCCAGAAGCCAAATTGTTAGAAAAAGAAGCGGAGTATGGTGAATTGTTTGCCAACCCCTATACTGCGGCTCAACGCGGATTCGTTGATGAAGTAATCTTACCACAAGATACGCGAAGAAAATTGATCAAAGCGTTTAGTATGTTGGAAAACAAAGTGGTGGCGACGCCTAATCGAAAACACGGAAACATTCCTTTATAGCATTAATACCTCATGAACTCGAGTAAGTGTTTACTTTAGTGGTGTCTTTTGAGGAAGATAAGACGGCTTACTTTTTAGTTAGTATTTGATTAATCGGAAAACTCCTGTTCGTTAATCATACCAATTTAATAAACTGGACTGCCTAATGATAAAATTAATATATTTGCCGAAATTTTTTATACATGCTGTTTACTAGTGTTATTTTTCTTTCGCTATTTCTACCTTTCGTATTAATTGGGAATCATTTCATCTCTAAAAAATATAAGAATTTATTCTTATTATTTTGCAATATTATCTTTTATGTTTGGGGCGAATATTACATCATTGCTGTAATGTTTGTAACGATATATGCCAATTATAAAGCCTCTTTATTAATTGAAAAGGGTTATCGAAAGCAAGGTTTATTTATTTCTTTATTTGTTAGTTTTACCATGCTGGTATTTTTTAAATATGCCAATTTTGTTTTAGAAAATATAGAAGGTTTTTTTAGTTGGTTTGGAATTGTATTTCATACTAAAATCAAAGGAGTCGCTTTGCCATTAGGAATTAGTTTCTACACCTTTCAAACCCTTTCTTATACTTTAGATGTTTATAGAGGTAACATCAAAGCCAATAAGAGTTTTGTTAATTTTGCGGCCTATGTAAGTTTGTTTCCGCATTTGGTTGCCGGACCGATTGTGCGTTATGTGGATATCGATAAGGAATTAGAAGACCGTCATGTGAATAAATCGAAGTTCATGATTGGGCTGGAGCGACTGATTTTAGGATTGGCTAAGAAAATGATTATTGCGAACACCTGTGCGGTTTTTGCCGATCAAATCTTTTCCAGTTCCCCAATATACATTACTAGCGGTGCCGCTTGGTTAGGAATCATAGCGTATACTTTGCAGATTTATTTTGATTTTTCAGCTTATTCTGATATGGCGATTGGTTTGGCTAAAATGCTCGGATTTAACTTTTTAGAAAACTTCAATTACCCTTATACTGCGACTTCTATAAAAGATTTTTGGAGACGTTGGCACATTTCCTTATCAACTTGGTTTCGTGATTATTTGTATTTCCCATTGGGCGGCAATCGTGGAGGCGCTTTACTAACCTATCGTAACTTATTCATTGTCTTTTTTGCCACCGGTTTGTGGCATGGCGCCAGCTGGAATTTTATTATATGGGGATTAATGCACGGCTTCTTTCTTATTTTAGAACGATTGTTTTTAGAAGATCTTTTGAGTAAAGTTTGGAAACCAATCCGGCATGCTTACACGCTATTTATTGTAATGATAGGCTGGGTATTTTTTAGAGCAGCTGATGTACCGACCGCTATAGTATACTTAAAAAAAATGTTCTTTTTAGAGCCCGATACGTCGGATGTAGTATTTTATGCCTCTTATTTTATCAATGCACATAATGTGGTTGTTGCAGTTTTAGGATTTCTGTTTTCAATGCCTTTATTTCCTTATTTTAAGAACAAATTCTCGGAATCCAAGCAACCAAATACTTCGCTTCAAAGTATGTACTATGGAGGATTGATTGTGTTGCTGTATATCGTTTTTATGTATTTGTCGGTCGACACATACAACCCATTTATTTATTTTAGATTTTAAAGGCTATGACTGTAAAAAATATCTTTCTCGGGATTGTAGCGTTTATGTTTTTGGCGCCATCGGTGTTCTTTTTTTGCAATACCAATGCTTTATGGGGTGATAGCAAAGAAAATCAGGCTCCATTGGAGTTCAATCCTAAGCGACCTTTAGATTTTTTTGATACTTATTATAAAAATAATTTTGCTTTTCGAAAGGTATTGGTAAACCACTATTTGAGTTTAAATTCTAGCATGCTACTAATTAGTCCTATTCCTGACAAAGTGGTTTATGGCAAATCGGGTTGGTATTTTCTAGGCGACGGTTACAATAATATTTATTCAGAATCTTTGGGTGTATTTCAAGAAACCGACTCTACCATTACCGCGGTATCGAACAATGTTCTTGAGATGAAACGTTTTTGTGATAGTGTGGGGGTTAAGTTTTACTTTTTAATGGCACCTACATCACACACCATTTACAAAGAATTCTTACCCATAAAGCCTAACAATTGTCCAAAAACTTTCGATAGAATAAAGTCAAAACTTTCAGGAAAAATGGAGGTGATGGACATTCGTCCCAATTTGATTGCTGCCAAAAAAGAACGCCAGATTTACTACAGAACGGATACTCATTGGAACGAATATGGTGCGTTTGTAGGGGCGGAAGAATTGGTGAAAAGAATTAAAACCGACCTTCCAGAGACTCAATTATTGCATCGTGAAAATTTCAATGTGATTCAAATTGAACAAAAACAAATGGACTTAACGAAAATGTTGGGAATCTATAAAAAGGAAATCTATTATAAATTTGTAGAGAAACAAAAATCAACCTTTACCGAACGACGTGACACAATTAATAGGTTGCCAGAAATGTTCATAAAAAACCCAAACCGACCTTATAAAGGCATCCTTTTTAGGGATTCGTATACCGTAAGTTTGATTCCGTTTTTAAATATCACATTCGGCGATCTAACGTATCTTTCCACACCAAAATTCGACAAGTCAAGAATTCTTAAAGAAAAACCCGATTTTGTTATTTATGAAATCACCGAAAAGGATTTGAATTTAATTAGTTTTAAAGAATAATAAAATTTAGTTAAGCGACATTAAATTGGAATCCAATTCTGTGAAAGTTTTCTTCGCGTTTGAAAACTACATTTTTAAGATCTAAAAAAAGCAGCAAATCAGATTTTCGGGGTGTTAAACTAAATTTTTTAGCATCTGAATACACTAAAAAATTTGGAATGTCAAAAGGTATTTAATTGCCAATAGCTTACGATACGGGTTCTCCGTATAAATCAAATTCGGTGGCTTCCGTGATTTTTATTTGTACAAATTCGCCTGTTTTTACATAATGTTTCGTAGCGTCAATTAACACTTCGTTATCGACATCGGGGCTATCAAATTCAGTTCTTCCCACGAAATAACCACCTTCTTTTCGATCAACAATACATTTGAAAGTGTTACCAATTTTTTCTTGATTCAAATCCCAAGATATTTGCGATTGCAACTCCATAATTTCTTCGGCTCTGGCTTGTTTTACCGTATCTGGAACATTATCTTCCAATAAATAGGCATGCGTATTTTCTTCATGAGAATAAGCAAAACAACCCAAACGATCGAATTTCATTTCTTGAACAAAATCCTTAAGAATGTTGAAGTCTTCTTGCGTTTCGCCTGGATAACCAACAATTAAAGTAGTTCTGATGGCCATTCCGGGAACTGCTGCTCTAAAATCTTTTAATAATTTGGTAGTTTTGGCTTGTGTTGTGCCACGTCGCATTGATTTTAGAATATCGTCAGCAATATGTTGTAAAGGAATGTCGATGTAGTTGCAAATTTTCGGTTCGCGTTTCATGATTTCCAAAACATCCATCGGAAAGCCAGTAGGGAAGGCATAGTGTAATCGAATCCATTCGATACCTTCAACTTTTACTAGTGCTTCCAACAATTCCCCAAGGTTTCTTTTTTTATAGATGTCCAACCCATAATAGGTCAAATCTTGCGCAATCAATATCAATTCTTTGACTCCATTTTTAGCCAATCCTTCCGTTTCTTTAACTAATTTTTCAATCGTTTGTGAAACATGTTTTCCTCGCATCAAAGGAATTGCACAAAAACTACAAGGGCGGTCACAGCCTTCGGCTATTTTTAAATAAGCATAATTTTTCGGGGTTGTAGTTAACCGTTCTCCAAGTAATTCATGTTTATAATCGGCCCCCAAAGCTTTTAGTAATTGCGGCAATTCGGTAGTTCCAAAATATTGATCTACATTAGGGATTTCTTTTTCTAAATCAGGTCGGTAGCGTTCCGAAAGACAACCAGTAACAAAAACTTTATCTACAATACCTCGTTCTTTTTTATCCGCATATTCTAAAATCATATTAACCGATTCTGCCTTGGCATTGTCGATAAAACCACAAGTATTAATCACAATAATATTACCTTCTTCATCTGCTGGAGCTTCATGAGTAACTTCTTTCCCGCTTGCGCGCAACTGCCCCATTAATACTTCGCTGTCGTAGACGTTTTTAGAACACCCTAAAGTAATGACGTTGATTTTATTTTTTTTTAAAGACTTGGTTCTCATGGATTTGAATTTCGATTGTTCAGAAGGCGTGCAAAATTACATTTTTTTATTCCGAATAACATCATGGTTTTTGAAAATTTGAGAAAGCTTTGGCTGTTTTGATAAAAAAAAAGACCACTAAGTGAATAATGGTCTTTTGAAATAATTTGGATAAAGTATTACAAATCAAACAGTAATGATAAAGAGAAATTATTTTTCTCACTTTTAACTTGCGCGCCATCGGTAAACCCTTGCGCGAAGAAACCTTCTTGAGATTTTCTTTGAGAATGCGAATAGGCTACATCTAATTTTGTTCTTCCAAAATTATAACCAAACCCACCAGAATATCCTATTAAATCTCCTATGGTTTTAGCATCTTTATAAGGGCTTTGTTCGGTTCTGTAACCTGCTCTTAGGCTCCATTGTTTGATTCGTTTTTCGGCGCCAATTCGCAATTCGGCAGATTTATCTAAAACGTTTGTAATGGAATTGTTAAGACTTTTAAATAATTTCTCCGATTTGAATTGGGTTTTACTATAATCTTTGATACTGTAATCGATACTAATCAAACCTGATTTTCCGAATACATAAGCCAAACTTCCCGTAAATTTTGAAGGGGTTTGAAGCTTGTAAGGCGCGTAAATAGTTGTACTATTTGAATCGGGATAAGCGTAAGAAAGATTTGGATTTACTGGACTTCCATAATTGTATCCATAACTGGATAAATTTTGTTTTAGTTCATCATTTATAGTATACCAGGTTGGAGATTCATACGCTAGACCTAAGCGAAGAGCAGGAGTTACTTTTGCGATAGCTCCAAATTGTATTGAAAAACCGGTTCCATAAGTATACAAATCATTTTCGAAAAGAAGGCTGCGTACTCCGTTGGTTTGACTTTGGTTGTTGTCTTCGTAAAAACTACTATACTGTCTATAATCAACAAAGTGAGTATTTAAATTCATCCCAAAATAAAACATATTTTTGTATTGTGTCGCTACATTAAAAGTAGCTTTTCCATTATTTCCTTTGGATTCCACGTAATTTTCTTGATAATAATTACCTCCAGCGGGAACATTTGAAACGTAGGTATCGTTACTTGTATTGGTTGGATTTACATTAATAATATAACCTTGATACCCTAAGAAAGCTTGTTGTTCTCTATAGTTTAGCTCGTCGTAATAATGATCTTCTAAGACACTAACAGGAATGTTGTTTTGATTCGTATTTGGATTGGCGTAGCTTAAAAAATAATTGGCTATAGAATTGTTTGGGTTATTTCCGAAAGCAAATAAAGTATTATCGAAATTATTGGTGTTTTCATAATTCAACCCAATGGTGAATTTTTTCCAATCACTTTTTAAATCGTCATTGTTGAAAACAAAAACAGCCCCGGCTTGGTTGATATGAAAAGTGGTGTTATTCTCGGTGTCTTTGGTTCCAAAATAATAGGATTGATTTTTTACATTATAATTACTAAGAGTAAAGCCAACTTGATTGTTTAAAAAAATTGCAGATCCAGCTGGATTGACATTTAAGGAAGAAAAATCACCGCCCAAAGCTCCAAAGGCGCCACTCATCGCTTGAAATCGCGCCGTTCCTGTTAGATTATTTTGAGAATAGCGCAAGGCATCAGCAATCTCTTGAGAATGAACAGTTGTTAGAGATAACCCTGCCATTAGAAAGAAAATATATTTTTTCATTTTTTTTCATTTAAAAAAAAATACCTATGTCAATGATTACTAGTCAAACATAGGTATTTTTGAATTATTTTTTTATCGTCTTCCGCCTGAAGATCTGCCTCCGCCGCTATAACCTCCAGCACTATTTCCACCACCACTGTTATTGGTCGAATTTGATGTTCTTGGAGGGGAATAAGTATTGGTGTTATAACTTCTTGTTGAATTGTTAGGAGCTGTTCTTGGAGTAGAATTATAATTAGTTCTTGGAGTGTTATTGTAATTTGGATAATTAGTATAAGAATTTGTAGTTTGGGTTCTCACTGGATTTCTTGGAGTATTGTACTCTTGATTTCTAGTTCCGGAAATATCGGTTCTTACATTATTTCTGGGTGGATTAGTATTTCTGCGTGTTCCATTAAATAAATTGGAATTTCGTTGCCCGTTATTGTATTGATAGTTGTAATTGGAATTAGAATTTCGGTACGTAGAACCTCTTCTTCCAGAGTTGTAGGCGTAGTTATGATTATAATAGCCATTGTATCCGTAATCATAATATGAATTTCCGTAATACATATTCCAACCCCAATTGTTGTATGGATTGTACCAAGGATTCCAATTCCAGCCATAATAAGAAGGTCCATACCAGGAATTCCATCCCCATCCTAAATTCCAGTTCCAGTAATTATTCCATCCCCCATTAGAATCGTAAACAGTAACATTAACCGTTCCTGGATTGTTACCCCAGCCAGAATAACTATTTTCATAGCCTTGGTTTTGGTTATCAGTGGTAGTATTTTCTGTTGCATTGGAATTGTAACTTTCAACATCTGTAAAAAATGGATTAGGCTCCTCCTTATCCCTTAATGAACCAAAGTAATCTTTGTATTTTGTGTTATCAGAATTGGTATTGGAAGACCGATTATCAGGAGTTCGCGAAGGAGTACTTCCATAAACGCCATCATTGTCCACATAAGAAGTATTTTTATAAGATCCACAAGAGCTTATTATCAAGCTGAGGATCACAAAAAGCAGATAAATTGAATTTTTTTGTTTGAAAAAAGAATTAGTTTTCATATCACACGCTTTTTTTATTGTTGGACTATACAAAATTAGTTAGTTTTGCCTAACTATTTAGTTAAAAAAAGTTAAACAATTTTTATGCCAATTAATTACTATGAGTAAGAACCTTACTACGAGATCTGAAGATTATTCAAAATGGTACAATGAACTAGTTGTTAAGGCTGATCTTGCTGAAAACTCTGGAGTTCGGGGATGCATGGTCATTAAGCCGTATGGATATGCTATTTGGGAAAAAATGCAAGCAGAGTTAGATCGAATGTTTAAAGAAACCGGTCATAGTAATGCTTATTTTCCGCTTTTTGTGCCTAAAAGTATGTTTGAAGCTGAAGAGAAAAATGCGGAAGGGTTTGCAAAGGAATGTGCTATTGTAACGCACTACCGATTGAAGAATGATCCGGACAAACCAGGAAAACTAATGGTCGATCCTAATGCAAAGTTAGAAGAGGAGCTAATTGTTAGACCAACAAGCGAAGCCATTATTTGGTCCACCTATAAAGGCTGGGTTCAATCCTATAGAGATTTACCACTATTAATAAATCAATGGGCTAATGTGGTTCGCTGGGAAATGAGAACCCGATTGTTTCTTAGAACAGCCGAATTTCTTTGGCAAGAAGGACATACTGCTCATGCGACAAAAGCAGAAGCTATTGAAGAATCTGAAAAAATGATGCATGTTTATGCCGATTTTGCGGAAAATTTCATGGCAATTCCAGTAATTAAAGGATTAAAAACAGAAACGGAACGCTTCGCGGGTGCTGAAGAAACCTATTGTATTGAGGCATTAATGCAAGATGGAAAAGCATTGCAAGCCGGAACTTCGCACTTTTTGGGTCAAAATTTCGCTAAAGCCTTTGATGTTAAATTTGCCAATGCAGAAGGGAAACAAGACTATGTTTGGGGAACTTCTTGGGGTGTTTCAACCCGTCTTATGGGTGCTTTGGTAATGACACATTCGGACGATCAAGGTTTGGTTTTGCCGCCAAATTTAGCTCCAATACAAGTCGTCATTGTTCCTATTTACAAATCCGAAGAACAATTACAGGAAATTTCGCAAACGGTTCAAGAATTGACAACTCAGTTGAAGAAATTAAAAATTGCGGTCAAGTATGACGATAGAACCACTCAAAAGCCAGGGTTTAAATTTAATGAATACGAACTTAAAGGCGTGCCAATTCGAATTGCGGTTGGGCCAAAAGATCTAGAAAACGGAACTTTTGAAGTAGCTCGTCGTGATACTTTAACGAAAGAAATTGTAGCTAAAGATCAAATAGTAACTTATGTCAACGATTTGCTAGAACAAATTCAAAATGACATGTTTCAAAAAGCGTTCAATTATAGAGAATCTCATATTACTAGAGTAGATTCATTGGAAGAATTTAAAGAGGTTCTAGAAAATAAAGGAGGCTTCATTTCTGCTCATTGGGACGGAACGGCAGAAACCGAGGAAAAAATAAAAGAATTAACTAAGGCAACGATACGGTGTATTGCTCTAAATAGAGAAATTGAAGACGGAATTTGTTTTTTTTCGGGAGCTAAATCTACTGGTAGAGTGCTATTTGCAAAAGCATATTAAAAAAAAATAAAAAATATTACTTCAGCTATTGTACGAATAGAAAATAGTTGTATTTTTGCATCCGCATTAGAGAAGTATGGCCCGTTCGTCTATCGGTTAGGACGCCAGGTTTTCATCCTGGTAAGAGGGGTTCGACTCCCCTACGGGCTACAAAAAAAATAAATTAGAAAAAAAACACAATGGCAAATCATAAGTCAGCTTTAAAAAGAATCAGAAGTAACGAGAAAAGAAGAGTATTAAATCGTTACCAACATAAAACAACTCGTAATGCAATTAAAGCACTACGTTTGGCTACAGATAAAGCAGATGCATCATCTAAATTATCGGGTGTAATTTCTATGATTGATAAATTAGCTAAGAAAAATGTTATTCACGATAACAAAGCTTCTAATTTAAAATCTAAATTGACGAAACACGTTGCGAAATTGTAATTCAACGCTAGTATAAAATAAAAAAAAACTCTCCCATTTGGAGAGTTTTTTTTTACATTGCCTTTTTTAAATCTTCTAGTATTTCTTTAGAAATTGGTTTGGAAAGAAAGTCCATTACCATTGGATATGTTTTTGCTTTCTTAATATCTTCTGGATCGATCGTTGATGAGAGTACAATGACTTTAGCGTCTTTAAAAGCCGAACGATACTCTTCTTTAGCAAAATGATCTAAAAACTCCCAGCCGCCCATTACAGGCATGTTTAAGTCTAATAAAATCAATTTGGGATATTTTAGAATTTCAGTACCAAGATAATTTAGTTTCAAATCATCAAAGTAACTTAAAGCTTCTTCTCCATTTTGAGCTGTTATAATCTCTTCAGCAAAAGTCGATTTTGAAATTACCATTTTGCAAAGCATTAAAGTAATAGGATCGTCATCAACACATAGAATTAATTCAAGCATTTTCTTTATTTTTTAAACGTTATGATAAATGTAGTGCCTTTGTCTACTTCACTTTCTACAACAATAGTACCGCCCATTGATTCCACCTGAGATTTCACTAAATACAAACCAAGTCCTTTACTATCGGGATAGTTGTGGAAGCGTTGGTACAAACCGAATATCTTATCTTTATTTCGTTCCAAATCGATACCAATTCCATTGTCTTTAAAGGCTAAAATGATTGTGTCTCCAATTTCTTTCGAAGACACAAAAATACGAAGCGTTCTTTTTGGGGAACGGTATTTTATAGCATTAGTGAACAAATTCAATAGAATACTTTCCAAATAAGCCTTGTTAATGTTTAGGATTGTTACTTTTTCAAGCTCTATTTTTAAAATGGGTTTGTGCAAACTAATTAAAAAACTCAATTGATTGAAGACATTTTCAAAAACATCTTTAATCAATACTTCTTCTTTTTGTATCGATGGGTTGTCTTTAATAATAACCACCTTCACCAAGTCATTAATTGTTTCATTCAACAAGTTGGTTGATGTCTTAAAACCATGAATAATTTCTTTCAATTCGACATTCTCTATCGGAATTTCCTGCATCAAATTCAATAAACCAGTCAAATTCGACAAAGGGGCTCTTAAATTATGAGAAGTGATATAGGAGAATTGTTTCAAATCTTTGTTGTTCTGCGTTAATTCTCGAATCAATTGCTCTTTTTCTTTCTCTTGATGCTTCTCATCGGTAATGTCTCTTTGAATGGAAATCCAATGCGAATGTTCCCCTTCGCTATTCGTAATCGGGATCATCGAAAAATTGACCCAATATTCTTCGCCAGTTTTCTTGTAATTCCAAGTTTTAAATTCAAATTCTTCTTTTCCTCGTAAGGCTTTTGATAGGTTTTCAATATCATTTTTCACTGATTTTTTACCCATAAAAATCGTAGGGGTTTTGCCGATAACCTCACTCGATTTGTATCCAGTCATTTCTGTAAAAGCTGGATTTACAAACACTATCTTCGGAATGGTTCGGTTGGCTTTTTCAGATTCTGTAATAATTACAGCATCTTTTGTTTGCGTAATAACCGTTTCTAAAAGTTTCAACCGTTGTTCTTCCTCTTTTTGTTTTGTAATGTCTTGAATGGCTCCAATCATTCGAATGACATTCCCTTGTTCGTCTTTCACTAAAAAGCCCCTATCAAAAACATACTTGTAACTTCCATCGGCACATTTAAACCGGTACTCATCTTGCCATTTTTCAGTTTTTTGTTCAATAAACGAATACAGTTTAACAGACATTTTAATACTGTCTTCGGGATGAATGCGGTCAAACCACCAATTAGACGTTATTCCAACTTCTTCTTTTTTATAACCAAAAACCTCCTGAATTCCTTTGTTCCAAATAAAGTTGTCTTCTTGAATTTTCCAGTCCCAAATGGTATCACTAGTTGCTTTAGCTACGATATCATACCGCTCATTCGATTCTTTGATCTCTTCATTATTAGCTTGCAGTTTTTCAAAAATGCCTTGGTTCCGATTGTAATTTTTGGTTAATACGATTTTAAAAATAATCCCTGAAAAGACAATGAAAACAATGTCTTTAATAAAACTATAATTAAGGAAAATGGCGTCTTGTGTAGTGTGAAATTTATATAAAACGTAATACCCAATCACTGCCACAAGTATGGAAAAAAGAATGTACAGCAAGGTGATTTTATTCGCTTTATTTTTCATTACTCAAATATAGATAATTATTGATATAAATAAAGGGAACAAAACAAACTTAACAAAGTATTCATCAACAATTTTTAAACACTTAGGTTAACAAAAAGTAAAGTAATGACTAAAGGTTTTTTATGTAAAAATAAAGTGTACCTTTGCACCCATTAAAAATAACAGATGGAATCTATTAGAAACATTGCAATTATTGCTCACGTCGATCACGGTAAAACCACTTTGGTTGATAAAATTATGTATCACTGTCAATTATTTCGTGACAACGAAAACACGGGGGATTTAATACTGGACAACAACGACCTCGAGCGGGAAAGAGGAATTACCATTACCTCTAAAAATGTTTCGGTAGTGTATAAAGGAACGAAAATCAATATTATTGACACTCCGGGTCACGCTGATTTTGGTGGTGAAGTAGAACGTGTACTAAACATGGCCGATGGAGTATGTCTTTTAGTAGATGCTTTTGAAGGGCCAATGCCACAAACACGTTTCGTATTGCAAAAAGCTCTCGACTTAGGATTAAAACCTTGCGTGGTAATCAATAAAGTGGATAAAGAAAATTGTACTCCAGAAGAAGTACACGAAAAAGTATTCGACTTAATGTTTGAATTGGGTGCCGAAGAATGGCAACTTGATTTTCCAACAGTATACGGTTCGGCTAAAAACAACTGGATGTCAGATGATTTTAGAAATCAAACCGAAAATATCGAACCTTTATTAGACATGGTAATCGCTAATGTTCCTCCACCAAAAGTTTCTGAAGGAACTCCGCAAATGCTAATCACTTCTTTAGATTTCTCTTCTTTTACAGGACGTATCGCTATCGGTCGTCTAGAAAGAGGCGTTTTAAAAGAAGGAATGCCTATCTCCTTAGTAAAAAGAGATGGTAAAATCATAAAATCTAGAATCAAAGAATTACACACTTTTGAAGGTTTAGGCCGTAAGAAAGTAGAAAGCGTTATCGCTGGAGATATTTGCGCTATCGTTGGAGTAGAAGGATTTGAAATTGGTGATACCATCGCCGATTTTGAAAATCCAGAAGCGTTGCAAACTATCGCTATCGACGAACCAACGATGAGTATGTTGTTTACCATTAATGATTCTCCTTTCTTCGGTAAAGAAGGAAAATTCGTTACCTCAAGACACATCAGAGATCGTTTGACAAAAGAGTTAGAGAAAAACTTGGCGATGAAACTAGGAGAAACTAATTCTGCGGATAAATTTATGGTATTCGGACGTGGTGTATTACACTTGTCGGTACTTATAGAAACGATGCGTAGAGAAGGATACGAACTTCAAATTGGTCAACCTCAAGTTATTATCAAAGAAATTGATGGTAAAAAATGTGAACCTATCGAAGAATTAACCATCGATTTACCGGAAAGCCTTTCTGGTCGTGCGGTAGAATTCGTTTCTATCCGTAAAGGAGAAATGCTTAGCATGGAAGGAAAAGGCGAGCGTATGATTGTTAAATTCAATATTCCTTCTCGTGGAATTATAGGTTTGAGAAATCAATTACTTACAGCAACAGCTGGTGAGGCCATCATGTCACACCGTTATATTGGATACGAACCTTTTAAAGGAGAAATTCCTGGACGAAATAATGGTTCGCTAATCTCTATGGAAAATGGAAAAGCGATTCCATATTCTATCGATAAATTACAAGATCGAGGTAAATTTTTCGTCAATCCAAACGACGAGATATACGAAGGTCAAGTAATTGGAGAAAATTCTCGTGGCGATGATATGTGTGTCAACGTAACGAAAATGAAAAAACAATCCAACGTTCGTTCGTCTGGAAATGATGAAAAGGCAAGGATTATTCCTCCAATTATTTTTTCTTTAGAAGAAGCGTTAGAGTACATTCAAAAAGACGAATACGTAGAGGTAACCCCAAAATCAATTCGTTTGAGAAAAATCTATCTAACAGAAACCGATAGAAAGCGTTTCAAAATCTAATTGAAATCCCTATAAATATAGAAACCCATTCGGAAACGAGTGGGTTTTTTCTTTAGAAGTTAATTCAGCGGTACACTTTATCTATTGTGTCACACCAGTGAGTGTTCGGACGAAGTAAACACCGGTATAGCGCAAACAAGGGTATTGCCGCAATCGGTTTGTCCTATACCAGGAGTCAATATTAAAAAGAGATTCCCCAAGAATCCAGCAATTATTTTTTAGGGACATCAGGAGATCGTTTATGGTTTTATCGATTCAAACTGAAATGACCTTTCAAAATACGGCCATCTTCTAAATGGATAGAATACCAATAATCTTCGGAAGGCAGTTGTCTTCCGTGGTAGGATCCATCCCAACCAGGTCCTGTAGGCTCTAGTTCTTTGATCAATTTTCCGTTGCGGTCATAAATTCGAATAAGGGCATTATTATTGAATTTATCGCTCGCTCCTTTGATATTCCAAGTGTCATTGAAACCATCAAAGTCAGGCGTAAAGAACTTAGGAATTCCCAGCACATAAATTTCTATTGGACCAATTGTTCCGCAACCATTCAAGTCTTTTACATACACTTGATGAATACCCGCGGGAACATTGGTGAAAATATTTGAATCTTGAAAAGTGTCGTTTGAATCTAAATTGTAAACCAAACTGCCATCTCCAAACGCTAAGATTTCTACAGAATTCGAGTCGGACAAATCAGAAATTCGGATATCATTTATATGGGCAATATCCGAAGTTACCACTGTAATCGTTCGGGTTCTACTGCAACCTTGAGGAATGGTGGTAACCTCTACAGCATAGATTCCTTGTGAATTAATAGCAATAGAGTATGAGGTTTCTCCCGGGAGAAGTGTTCCGTTCCGATACCATTGAAACGAATAATTCGTCAGCGAACTGTTATCAAGAATTCCGGCATTTATGGTTTTGAAAAAGTTGGGGGTATTGCTACAAACAAGTTCTTCCCCAGACAAATTAATTTTCGGAATTGGATTCACGACAAATGGTAAAACCACCGTGGCTGGGCAAGTTAAATTCTGCGGATTGATAACCAAAGCGGTAACGTTTTGTGTGCCGGTTATGAATGGATCTGGCAACGGACTAGGCAGTGGATTGCTATTGCCATCAAAATATTTTACGATTCTACCAGTTTGCCCATTGAGTATGGTTGCTTCAAAAGTTGAGGTGTCAAATGCATACAATCCATCTTGTTCTAACGGATCCAATTCTTCGTCGCAAACATTCAGCAGACTTGAATTTATAGGAAATGCTTCCGGCAAATCGTCTACAATATATTGAATGGTTTCTTCATCGTAACAGGGGCCATTAGCGGCTAATGTTGAGGCATTGGTTACTCTAACAGTAATTGTTTTGGATCCATTGACCAGAAATGGATTCGGTAACGGACTTGGTAATGGTGCGCCGGTTTCATCAAAATAGGAAACAACTCCGTTGGTTTGCCCGTTAAGAATTACTTGTTGGAGAATATTGGTATTAAAAGCATAACTGCCATCTTGATTGTCATCACAATGGCGAATGATGTTGGTATCGTTGTAGGAATAGGCAATCGGTAAGGCCTCAACAGTTAAGGTAATGAAAGGCCCAAGTCCGTAACAGGAATTATCAGCCGTACTTTCAATGCGAACCCAAATATGTTGTAGGTTCGGATAGCCAATATTTCTATAGTGATTGATGCTATTGAAATCGGCGGTATTTTGAGAGATTTCCAGCGAATTTCCAGAAGCATCAACTTCCATAGAAGCATCTCCAAAATTTTTATAGTATTTGATTGTAAAAGCCGCTGTCGTTGGTAGGAGCGCTGTAATATCAGCAGTTACCATACTGAAATCGAAAGTGGCAATTCCGTCTCTATCATCATTGTTAATAGTGTTGTTTCCATTGCTATCTAGAAAATCGTCGCATTGATAAAATTTTCTTTGAAATGTACTTGGAATTTGGGTGGCAGAAACTGTAACATCCAATTCAGAAACATTAAAACAGCCGTGAATGTTCTCCACAATTCGAACCCAAATGACGTTTGAATTGGTATAAAAAGCAGTAGGATTTGAAATAAAACTGCTGTTGGTTTCATCTCCATTTTTAGCTCCGAGGAAGGTTTTGTAATAGGTAAAAGTGGTATTGGCTACTGCCGTGATGTCGCTTTCTTTTTGGGTTAAATTAACGGTAGTAAATCCATCGTTATCATTGTCACATTGAACCAATGACACCGGACTTGTTACTGTTGGAACATCATAAACCACTAAAGTAGCGATTGCAGAAATCAAATTACAAGAGTTGCCGTTTTTTTGAAGCACCACTCGGTACCGCAATCCGTTAAAAGAAAACGGCGTGTTATTAATGTGTAAAGTATTCGTACCACTTTGAGAATAGTTGGCGTCATCTATGATATCTGTCCAAATTCCACTCAGCAATACTTGCCAATGATAAGAAGTTACGGGTGTAGTATATATCGTGAGGATCGTATTTTGAAAGGCACAAGTGGGTGCCATAGCCGGTTGTGTGAGGATACTAATAGGTGCAGCAACGATGTAGTTATTATTGGGAAGCACGGTGTAGCCTATACTGTTGGTGACGGTACCAGTAGTATTTACAATGGGCAGATTATTCCCTAAAAGGCCATCATAATTTCCATCATTTAAATCGGCTTCAATAACGTCGTTACAACCGTCGCTATCACTATCTAAAGAAAGATAATTCCTTATCGCATCGGCGTTGGTATCGGCAAGTGTATAATTTAAGTTGCCAGAATTTGGAATTGTTTCTAGCGCATCATAGAATCCGTTTGGACCGAAATCACTTAGACTTCCGTCAATCAATCCATCTAAATTGCTATCGGAAGCGGTACTACCCGATTCTATAAGATCGTAGATTCCGTCATTATCACTGTCTAAATCTACAAAATCAAAAACACCATCGCCATCAGTATCTGTTGGAATTAGCGCGGAGAACGCATCATCCAGGCCATCCAGATTGACATCGGTATTAGAGAGCGCAATAGGAGTACTTCCTGTCGCCTCGATTGCATCTGGAATACCATCATTGTCGCTATCGAGATCTAAGGCATCAATAATACCATCTAAATCGGTATCTCTAGGAACACAGCTCGCTATTAAATGGAATGTCGCATTATTCGCTGTCGCATCCGATAGGTTAGTGTGCGTAAAAGTAATGGAAGTGGTATTGGCTGCTTTAAATTTGAAAGTACCCGTTCCTGCAACTAGAGGGACAGCACTATTCAATCGAAAACGAATCTCGAAGGAAGAATACCGATTTACACCACTTTCATAAATCCCGTCATAATTGGTATCGATTAGTAGTTGATTATCGAGATTTAAAATGGTAATTGTTTTATCAGCATCACCAATAATATTGTACTGACCGTCGGAAGTTAATAAATCAGCAGCACTAGCTGAAGCCACATATTCCAATGAAATACTCGTAGGTTGTGCGAAAGTTTTTTGAAAGGAAACCGAATTGTTTTTACCTACCGGTGTCGCCGTAACGAAGTCGCCTGAAGCATTTCCAGAGAACGGCGTTACTACCGGAATATTCGGTCCAGCCGTTGTGATGTTGAGCGCCGTCATATCGGATAAATCTACATTTAGATCCCCCAGTGATTCTTGACAATCGGAAATCCCATCGTTATCGTGATCGATGTCGATATTATCGTTGGCTAAGTCGTTGTCAGAATTTGTTGAGCATGAGCTGATCGGAATTTTGTCAGAAATCAAAGTAGATCCACAAGCGGAAATGGTAGCTTTTACAAAATAATATCCGGGTTGTAAAGGATGGTACATACTAGTTGTAGCACCTGAAATGGGATTGTCATTAAAATACCATTGAAAAACATCAAAGGGGCTGGTCGAATTTACAGTCAATTCAGTATTTGGAATACAGCTATTTTGATTATTGTTTACCACACTAAAACTGATTTCGGGTTTGAATGTAAACCCCGAATAAAACCCACCAAACGTTGCGGCACCATCGGTACCATAAGCGGCTAAGTAAAGTTGGCTAGAAGAAAAAACACCTACATTTCCTTTTAAACCAGCAATAGTGTAGGTGTCATAATTTTGGGTTGCTGTGACTACCGTAGTAGGTCCATTAATGGTAACTCCCGGTAAAAAATTCAGTGTTGCTAGCGAATAGGGAACGCCATTAATTTCAAAATTTAAAACAGACCCCGATTCAGTGATAATAGTTACTCGACCTTGAAAGTCTCGATTCCCAATTTTCTCTAATAATGGAATGTTATCAATAACATGAGGAGTTTCGCAATTTAAAGGGGGTACAAAGAATAATTCCTGGTTAGCAAAATCAGTCCTACTATTATCACCAACCGTTTGATAGGCAAAAACATTGTTATTCGTTCTAACGTATAGATTTCCCTGAGTATCAAAGTTACTACCATCTAAAGCAATATAGGCTCCAGCATTAATAACATAATCCGGAGAGCCTGAATTTCCGTTTAGATAGATTTCGGTAGTATTGTCATGAGCCACAAGCAGGACTCGTTCCACATCGTCTTGTCCCGTACTTTTTATAAAGATATAATCCTTTCCAGTTCTTTCTACAGAAACGATTTGATCGAAACCTAAATCTAAATTATTATTTGCATTAGATCCTGTAAAGGAACCGCAATTAACAACTATGGGTTTATTAGCGCTAACTAAGGCGCCAATTAGCGCATCCCGGTTAGCGTCCCATGGGCCTTCAACTGCCATAACATAACTTTGACCACTGTTAAGAGTAATTGGAGCTGGAGTATTTCCAGAAGCTAAATCGTTGATTAAATGTGCGTTGGGTTTGATATCACTAAATTGCACTACGGTATTGTTTTCGGTTGCTAGAATAGAAATGAAAGTATAGTGATTGTCATTGTAAGGGTTGGCAGTGGTATTCAATAAAGAGCCTATTCGGAATTGAGTTCCTAAGCCCGCCAGTCCTTTTGAAACTAATGCTCCGGCTTGATTGCTACTGCCAGCAATTACACGAGCTGACACATAGATTAGATCTTCCGCTTCAATTATATATCCTTTGTTGGATAGAATGGTGTTTACCAAACTTTTTTCTACATGGAGTTGGGTTCCAGTTCCAAAACCAACATTATAAACATAGGGCACGCTTTTAGAAACGGTTCCTGAAATGACGTTGCCTCCTAATTCTTTAATAGTGAAATTTACGGGTAACAAACTAGGAGTAGAGATATAGATGTACTGTTCCTGAGCACTAGAAAAAATATTATTAGATCCTGATAAAGGCGGGATGTAATGAATTTTACTAAATTGTGAAAAACAACTTATTGAAAATAGAAGGAAGAATAGTAGGCATTTCTTTTTCATTCGATAAAATTAGCAAATAAAATACAATATTTATCTTTTGAGACTAAAATGCCCTTTTACTACTTTATTATTTTCCAGGTTGATGACAAACCAATAATCATCTGAGGGCATTTTTTTGGAATCATAAGTGCCGTCCCAACCTTTTTGATTGAATGTAAATCGATATAATAGTTTTCCATAACGATCAAAAATAGTTACTAAGGAGTTGGGTCTTTTTTCTAAGTTTTCAATGCTCCAAACATCGTGGTATCCATCTTCATTTGGAGTAAAATAAGTGGGGTAATTTAATACTGAAATTTTGTAGAAATCATCGCCGCATTCTTTTATATCGCGAACATGAATTAAATAATCCCCAGGAGACACGTTGCTAAAATAAGGGCTAGTTTGATAGGTAAATCCGTCAAGGGAATATTCGTAGGTTCCTACTCCAGTAACGTGAACGGTAATACTATTTTGCTCGATTTGAAAATCGTTAATATCGACCGAAGTAATCGTTGGTCTTCCTGATTCTAGGACCGTAAATCGTTTGGTAGCTTCGCAAGTATTACTATCAGAAACAGTGACAAAATATTCTCCAGGAGCCGTAATTTCGTTAAAATTAGTGGTGTATCCGTTGCTCCATAAGTACGTTGTAAAAGTATTGGCGACAGAAATTTGCAATAGGTTTCCATCACATAGATAAACCGTTTCGTCATCAAAATTATCAGGTTCGTTTTTGTTGACATACAAATGAACTGGGACAATTCCATAACAATCGGGACCATTCAAAATTTTCGCATAAATCGTAATTTGGTATGGAGTGGTATTGGTATACACCGCAGGTAAAACATTCGTTTGTAATAACGCATCGGTATAAGTAGGGTAGTATTCAACTACCAATCCAGCGGGTAATCCATTGATAACTACAGGCGTAATCTGACTTAAAGTAAACCCATAAAATCCATCTTTATCGCCATCCAAATCACATGTTTCAAAATCACGAGAACTTGGGACAGCATTGTTCGAAATTTGTAACGTTACTACAGCAACACTAACACATCGAAAAGCATTACCCACACTGGCATAAATCGTTTTTGGAACACTTTGATAGGAAGTAGGGTTCGGGATAACGTTTGTAGTTATTTGGTTTTGAGCATCATAAATAGTTTCATAATAATTTACGGTTCCCAAACTAGGGTCATTATTTTTAATAATGTTGTCGAGTTTGGTTAAATTAAAAAAAGTGAGCCCATCGTTATTTTCATCACACTGAACTAAAGTAGTATTGGAAAGAACCGGTGCTGGAGTATATTCTATGGTTACCTCGCCAGTGGCAATGCAAATCGAGGATCCCAATCCTATTTCAACTTTATAAATTCCTGCGGTGGTTACCGTATAAGTTGAGTTTGTAGCCCCTGCAATTAGGGTGTTGTTTCGATACCACTTATAAGTATTGCTTCCTGTTTCTGTTGCATTTAATACATAAGTATCTCCATCGCAAATGGGGTTGTTGGTGGCAATCAATTGGTTTGGACCTAAATCGGTTCCCACTTTAAAACTTCCCGCATCTAAAAAAATTGCTGAGTCATAGCGGATATTCTCATGATCGGCAATAACCAATTTTATATGATAAGTTACACCAGGAGTCACGGCTGCTTTGGCAGTCATCACCACCGTTTGCCCGTTAAAATTGATGGGAGCATTGGCGCCATTGTATCCTCCAAAATAGGTTTCGTTAGCAGCGGGACAGCCATTGCTAGTACTAATAATTGGATGCACACTAGTAACCAAAACGGGTATTGTAGTGTTTGGAATGAGCGCTAGATTTTGAAAGGGAGAGGGGTCGTTAGCTTTTTTCAAAAGAAATGCAAAACCA
>CALPUN020000022.1 GCA_943326765.2 Bifidobacterium breve
CTATGGTTGAGATTGATATTGAAAAAGAAAACAAAGCAATTGCTAAAGAATACAAAGAGTTACTTCGCATCAGTTACCAAACCCTTAGTGCCGAAGACAAAAAAATCATTCGCAAAGCTTTCGATGTTGCCGTTGATGCCCATCAAGACCAACGCCGGAAATCTGGGGAAGCCTATATTTTTCACCCGATAGCCGTAGCTAAAATTGTAGCTTCCGAAATTGGTCTAGGCGCCACTAGTATCGCGGCAGCTCTAATGCACGATGTCGTTGAAGATACTGATATTACCGTAGCCGATATCGAAAAAATGTTCAATCCCAAAGTAGCGCAGCTAGTCGAAGGATTAACCAAAATATCCCAAGTTCAAAAAGATCTGAACGTCTCGATGCAAGCGGAAAATTTCCGAAAAATGCTACTCACCTTAAACGATGATGTTCGCGTAATCCTAATTAAATTAGCCGACCGCTTGCACAACATGCAAACGATGGAATCGATGCCCGAACACAAGCAAATCAAAATTGCTTCGGAAACCTTATACATTTATGCGCCTCTAGCCCATCGTCTAGGCCTATACAACATCAAAACAAAACTGGAGGATTTGGGTTTGAAATATACTGAACCTATAATATACAACGATATTGTTAGCAAAATCAAAGAAACCAAAGAAGAACAAGATCTTTATATCAATGATATTTCTGAAGTTTTGAAAAAATCGTTGGATGAAGAAGGAATCGATTATATCATCAAAGGCCGCCCTAAATCCATCTACTCCATCCGACGCAAAATGAAAGCGCAAAATGTGAGTTTTGATGAAGTATATGATAAGTTTGCCTTGCGGATTGTCTACAAATCAAATCCTCATGAAGAAAAGTTCATCGCGTGGAAAATATATTCTATAGTCACAGACCATTATCGTCCAAGCCCCAGCCGATTGCGCGATTGGATTTCCTCACCTAAATCAACAGGTTACGAAGCCTTGCACATTACCGTCATGGGACCCAAAGGCCGCTGGGTGGAAATTCAAGTGCGAAGCGAGCGTATGGATGAAATTGCCGAAAAAGGCTACGCAGCGCATTACAAATACAAACAAGGAGCCACCGAAGAAAGAGGTTTGGATGTTTGGTTGAATTTATTGAAAGAAGCTTTAGAAAATTCAGAAACCAATGCCGTCGATTTTGTAGAAGATTTCAAAATGAATTTGTATGCCAAGGAAATCTTTGTCTTTACACCCAAAGGCGAAATTAAATCACTTCCAAAAGGCGCCACTTCCCTCGATTTTGCTTTTAGTATTCACTCCGAAATCGGAATCAGAACCAGAGGAACCCGCGTTAATGGACGTTTGGTGCCTTTGAACACCGAATTAAAAAGTGGCGATCAAATCGAGATTATTACCTCCCAAAATCAAAAACCAACTTCGCATTGGTTGGATTATGTGACGACATCGCGAGCCAAAAACAAAATTCGAAACGTTCTTAACGAAAATACCAAAAAAATTGCCGAAGAAGGCAAAGAAATATTAGCCCGTAAATTAAAACAACTCAAAATCACAATCAACGAACAAGTGGTGAATGAGTTAGTCAATTTCTTCAAACTGAAAACGAGTTTGGATTTGTTTTATAGAATCGGAATTGGCTCCATCGAAAACCAACAACTCAAGGATTACGCCGCTCAAAAAAGCAATACCTTGATGAATTTTTTCAAAAGTAAAATCAAACGTTCGCCCGCCAATGAAGACATTCACAAACCGGTCATCAGTAGCAATTACGACATGCTGGTTTTTGGCGCTGAACAAGACCGTTTGGACTACAAATTATCCTCTTGTTGCAACCCGATTCCAGGTGACGAAGTATTTGGATTTGTCACTATCAATGAAGGAATTAAAGTGCATAAAAAAGATTGTCCAAATGCCATCAGCCTGCAATCCAATTATGCGTATCGCATCATTTTGGCCAAATGGATCGACTCCACTCAAGAAGAATTCAAAGCCATTTTACACATCACCGGAATGGATACTATGGGTTTGACTAATGAATTGACCAAAGTGATCTCGAACAACATGCACGTGAATATTCAAAGTATTTCCTTGAGTGGCGATGCCGGAATTTTCAACGGACAAGTCACCGTAATCGTGCAAAACAATATCATACTGAAAAAATTAATCGACAACATCAAGAAAATTGACGGAGTAGACAAAGTCATTCGCGTGAATAAAAACTAGAAAATTAATTAAAAAACATACCTTTGTTGCATGACACTAATTTCCATTGATAATAGTAAAAATCAAGATATTGTAAAAACCGTTTTTACACATTATCTCGAAAAAAAAGGACACCGAAAAACCCCTGAACGCTTTGCTATTCTTAAGGAAATTTACGAAAGTGAAGAACATTTTGATATCGAAAATCTCTATATCAAAATGAAAAACAAAAACTATCGCGTCAGTCGGGCCACGTTATACAACACCATCGAATTGTTGCTAGATTGTGCTTTAGTGCGCAAACACCAATTCGGACAAAATCAAGCACACTACGAGAAATCATATTTCGACAAGCAACACGATCACATCATCATGACCGATACTGGCGAAGTCATCGAGTTTTGCGATCCGCGAATCCAAACTATCAAACAAACCATCGAAGATGTATTCGGAATCGAAATTCACAACCATTCCTTGTATTTCTACGCTAGTAAAAAAATAATCGAAAATGAATAATGTGGCGTTCCCTAAAGGTCGGGCTTTACACTCCCAATCTTTTGCGCCAAACCCCGCCGCAAAAGGATTTCCGTTGCAATCCCTAACGCACAAAATAGAACAACATTAACATACTAAACAACTACTAAACACTAATAGATAATAGCAATTCATAATCATTGGAAGCTAAATTCAAAACTCCCTGAATTATCAAGTAGCAATTATCAAGTATCAATTAAAAAACATGACCGTAGATTTATTACTAGGATTGCAATGGGGCGATGAAGGCAAAGGAAAAATTGTCGACGTTTTAACCTCTAAATACGATATTATTGCTCGTTTTCAGGGCGGACCCAATGCCGGGCACACCCTAGAATTCGATGGAATCAAACACGTCTTACGCACGATTCCTTCGGGAATTTTCCACAAAAACTCCATTAACATTATTGGAAACGGTGTCGTAATTGATCCCGTAGTTTTTAAAAGCGAAATTAACGGTTTGGCCAAGTTCAACCTTGACATCAAAAACAAACTCATTATTTCTCGAAAAGCGCATTTAATTTTACCCACACACCGGTTGCTAGACGCTGCATCAGAAGCTTCAAAAGGCAAAGCTAAAATTGGCTCCACCCTCAAAGGAATTGGCCCCACTTATATGGACAAAACGGGAAGAAATGGTTTGCGCGTTGGCGACATTGAACTCGAAGATTTTAAAGAGCGGTATAGAGCGTTGGCCGACAAACACGAAGCCATGATTGCTTTCTATGATGTCAACATTCAATACAACTTGGCCGAATTGGAAAACGAATTTTTTGAAGCCATAAAAGACTTGAGAAAATTAAACTTCATCGATAGCGAAGAATACTTACACCAAGCCCAAAAATCGGGGAAATCAATTTTGTGCGAAGGCGCTCAAGGTTCTTTATTAGATGTCGATTTCGGAACCTATCCTTTTGTAACTTCTTCCAATACTACTGCCGCTGGTGCTTGCACTGGTTTGGGAATCGCTCCAAATAAAATCAAAGAAGTCTACGGAATTTTTAAAGCCTACACCACTCGTGTAGGAAGCGGACCCTTCCCTACCGAAGATTTTGAGGAAGCTGGAACTACTATGGCTAGCGTTGGAAATGAATTTGGTTCGGTTACCGGACGACAAAGACGCTGTGGTTGGCTAGATTTGGTGGCTTTAAAATATGCCGTAAACATTAACGGCGTGACGCAATTGATGATGATGAAAGGCGATGTTTTATCGGGTTTTGAAACCTTAAAAGTAGCAACTGCATACAACTACAAAGGCCAAGTTATTAATCATTTGCCCTACAATATAGAACCTGAAAACGTAACACCCATTTATAAAGAATTCAAAGGTTGGCAAGCCGATTTGACGGGTATGACGACTTATGAAGAATTGCCAGTGGAACTTAAAAACTATATCGAATTCATAGAAAAAGAAGTCGAAGTTCCCATCAAAATTGTCTCTGTTGGTCCCGATCGCAAACAGACCATTCTGAAATAGAAATGAAACACGAATTTCACGAATTAATTAGTGCTACTTCGTGAAATTCGTGTTAACTTTTTAAATCGTTTTCCATGAAAATCACCAAACTCTTTACCAAATTCTTCGAAAGCGAAAAAGCGGGGGGCTTGATTTTAGTGTTGGTGACTAGCGTATCGCTTTGCCTGGCCAATTCCCATTTACAAACACAATACATTGCTTTTTGGCACCATCCGCTGGGGACGCACACTATTGTGGATTGGGTCAATGACGGCTTGATGGCTATTTTCTTTCTTTTAATTGGGTTAGAATTAGAGCGCGAAATCTACCAAGGGGAACTCTCCGATATTAAAAGTGCTTCGTTGCCTATTGTTGGTGCATTGGGTGGCATGGTAATTCCTGCTGGGATTTTTATGTTGTTTAATTTTGGAACGCCAACACAAGCTGGAGCCGGAATTCCAATGGCTACGGATATTGCTTTTGCTGTAGGCATCTTGTCACTTTTGGGAAATCGAGTTCCCACTTCGCTCAAAGTATTTTTAACAGCCTTGGCGGTCATTGATGATTTAGGTGCTATTGTAGTAATCGCCATTTTCTATACCAAAACCATTTCTTTTACTAACTTATTTATAGCATTGGGAATTTGGGCAATCCTATTGGTATTCAATAGATTGAAAGTTCGGAATCTAATTCCGTATTTAATCGGTGGGGCTGTCATGTGGTACTTTATGATGCATTCCGGAATTCACGCCACGATTACAGGTGTTTTGGTGGCATTTGCTATTCCGTTTGGAAACGGCGATGAAAAGTCGAGTTCCTATATCTTACAAGATTTTTTACACCGTCCAGTAGCATTTTTCATTTTGCCTTTATTTGCGCTCGCCAATACCAGTATCGCATTTCATGGCAACATCGGAGATAGCTTGCTTCATCCGAATAGTTTGGGGATTTTGTTTGGATTAATCCTAGGAAAACCACTTGGAATCTGGCTATTTTCTTTTATTGGCGTTGGATTAGGTATTTGCACCTTACCCAATGATTTAAAATGGAAAAACATTATTGGAGCAGGCTTTTTGGGTGGCATTGGATTTACAATGTCCATCTTTATTACGCTTTTAGCTTTTGATGATTCAGAGATCGTGAACCATTCTAAAATTGCGATTTTAGTGGCTTCGGTAATCGCAGGAAGTATTGGTTTTGCAACTTTGAAATTGACTTTAAAAAATAACCTTAGTGATTCAAAGGGCGTTTCTTAATCTTGCTGCCTTTCATATCTTTAAACTGCCCATCATAACAAAAGCATGGGAGTCTATTTTCTTCCAAATAGAGTTTTTATAATTGAAACAAAAATGATTCCGACGGTTCGATAGTGATTTTTACTGTTCCTTCACCGTGAACTACTTCCAATTGCGTAGCTTTCTTCAAATACAATTGGTCTTTTATCGGATAAGTGCCGTCTTTAAGTTTCCAAGATGCAATCACATTGGATGGAACTTTTAACCCAAATGTACTGGTTGTTAAGTCTGAAAAATTAGTTACTACAATCAATTTTTGAGTAGCCGACCAACGTACAAAGGAATAAATCCCCGAATCATACCCAGCGGTGCCTTGACGATTTACGGTTTGTATTTCTTGGTATTTGCCCATTAAAGCAGAGCTATTAATGGAAAAATTCAACAAGCGTTTGTAAAAATCACGCAAGTCTTTTTCCGATTGCGACAATTGGCCACCATCAAATTTACCGCCATTCATCCAACGTTGGTGGTTCGGCACTCCAACATAATCAAAAATGGAGGTTCTCGAATGTGTTCCGAAACCACCGTTTTCATTCCCAGCTTCGCCCACTTCTTGTCCGAAATAAACCATCGTAGGAGAAGTGCTAATCGTTGTAGAAACTACCATTAGAGGTTTTCCTTTTTCAGGCGTACCAGCAAATTCTGGACTAGCTAAACGCTGCTCGTCATGATTGTCTAAAAAATGAAACAGGTGGTGTTCAATATCGGCATTTTCTCTTTGAATATCCGAAATAGGATCGGGTAAACTTTTACCTTGAATCACTTCTTTTAATTTGTCATACAACATCACTTTGTCATACAAATAATCCATTTTCCCCAAGCGGATGTAATTGCGTGCTTCTTTCGGATTGTATACTTCGGCCAATAAAAATGCCTTAGGGTTTTTCATTTTGATAGAAGAATTCATGTAGCTCCAAAATTCATAAGGTACCATTTCGGCCATGTCATACCGAAAACCATCAATGCCTTTTGCTGTCCAATACAAGGCAATATCGCGGAATTTCTTCCACGAACTCGGCACGTCTTTGTCTTTCCAAAAAGCGAAGTGTTCTTTGTAATCTTTTTGATCGAAACCTGCAGGAAGTTCAGGAAAATCTTTGGTGCCGTCAGGACGAACGCCATAATTAATTTTCACCGTTTCATACCAATCATTGATGTCTGGCTTGGCTAATTTCGATCCGTTGCCGGTCCATTTTGCTGGGTTTTCTTCGAACTTGCCATCAATTAATGGGCTTTTTTCACCATTCAAAGGCTGGTACGAATCTGATGTAGGCACTTGAAAAGGCTGGCCTGGAATGTAATAGAAATTGTTATTTCGGTCGTATTCCACGTTTTTATTGTCATCGGCACCAAAATCGCGAACACCTTTCGGATTGGATTTTCCTTCGTATTTTCTGGCGATGTGATTCGGTACAATATCGATCAAAACTTTCAACCCATTTTTATGAGTTCTAGCAAGTAAGGCTTCAAATTCTTCTAGTCGTTTGGCAGGATCAACGGCTAAATCAGGGTTGACATTGTAATAATCTTTCACAGCATAAGGCGACCCAGCGCGGCCTTTCACCACTTCAGGATCGTCATTGGAAATGCCGTATTGGGTATAATCTCGAACTAACGCATGATGTGGCACTCCCGTATACCAAATATAAGTCACCCCTAAATCTTTAATTTCTTTTAAAGCTTTATCCGTAAAATCATTGAACTTCCCTACTCCATTTTCTTCAATCGTTCCCCACGGTTTATTAGTAGTGTTTTTGTTTCCAAACAGGCGGGTGAATACTTGGTAAACAACTTCTTTTTTTTCGGTAATAGGGGCTGAATTTTTGGAAGACATGGATTTACTTTTTTTATTTTGGGCATTCGCAGATAGTGTCAATCCTATCAAAGCGAGTAAAATGATTTTTTTCATGGGTGTGGAGATTTTTATAAGACTGCTTTACAAATATAAAAATTTGACTCCCACTTCCTAGTAACTAATAAATAATTCTTAATAACCATTTTCGTTGTTCCCTTTTTCTTAAATTTGGCAAAAATTTAAACCTTGAAAAAAAGACTTTTTTCGCTATTGATCAGTGTTGTTTTTGTTGGATTACAATCGGTTTTCGGGCAAGCGCCTAAGAAAATTATCATTGAATATTCTGATTTTGCTGACGTCAATCAAACTGAAATTCCCGATGCTTTTCTATTAACGGGAAACGTGCGCATCAGTCACGACGGTGTTCGATTGTTTTGCAATAAAGCGTACTACTTTCAAAAAGAAAACTACGTTAAAGCCTTTGGTGATGTGCGGATGATTCAAGGCGACACCCTGTTTATGAACAGCAAATACGCCGAATACAACGGCAATGTGAAACAAGCGTATGCGACCGGAAATGTAGTGATGCGTTCGCCTGAAATGACATTGGCTACCGATACACTAAATTTCGATCGTACGATTCAACAAGCCTTTTACAATTCGAATGGTACGATTACCAACAAAGACAATGTTTTAAAAAGCAAGTCGGGCCGGTATTATGCTAATGAAAAGAAATTCCAATTTTTGACGGCGGTTACCATTACCAATCCGAAATATGTAGTGAAGTCAAATCATTTGGATTATTACAACAATTCTGGGCATTCCTACCTGTTTGGACCCTCGACGATTACTAGCAAAGAAAACTTCATTTATACCGAAAAAGGCTTTTACGACAGTAAGAAAAATATTGGTCACTTCTTACGTAAATCCTACATCAAATACCAAGATCGTTTGATTGAAGGCGATAGTTTGTTTTACAATAGAAATACGGAATTTGCTTCGGCGACTAACAATGTTAAAATTACCGATACCATTAATAAAGGCATTATTAAAGGGCATTATGCCGAAATATACAAACAAAAAGACTCCATGTTCGTGACCAAAAGAGCGGTTGCTATTAATTTGGTAGACAAAGATTCGATTTACATTCACGGAAAAGTGTTGATGATTACAGGGAAACCGGATCATCGCATCATTCGAGCTTACAATAATGCCCGATTTTTTAAAACCGATATGAGTGGCAAATGCGATTCGATTCATTCGAGTCAGATTACCAACATTACGCAACTCATTGGAAGGCCTATATTATGGAACTTTGATAACCAAATGACGGGTGACGTCATGCACCTCATTGGCAACGACACCACTCAAAAACTCGATTCACTCAAGGTGCTCAACAATGCGTTTATCATTTCAAAAGATACTTTGGGAACCGGCTACAATCAAGTCAAAGGTCTAAATTTGTATGGGAAATTTAAAGATAGCAAACTCTACGAAGCCGATGTGGTAAAGAATACCGAGGTAGTCTATTACATGCGTAATGACGATCACGAACTCATCGGCATCAACAAAAATGTAAGCAGTAAAATCAACATGACTTTGGATGGAAATACCATCGACACCATGACGTTTTTTACCAACGTAGACGGAGACATTTATCCCGAAAAAGACTTGCCCGAGAATGCCCGAAAACTCCGAGGATTTATCTGGAGAGAAGACGAACGGATTTGGTGCCAAGAAGATATCTTTCCGCCGGAAGAAAACGAATTGAACGATAAAATCATCAAAGACAGTAAAGCCGAAATGGCCAAAAAAAATGTCCCGATGAAAGTTAGAAAAGAAACTTTAGATTACGATAAGAATAATCCGAGCGACAAACCTGTAGTAAAATAAACCCGTTGTGAACTTCGCGAAACACCTAACGGACTTTGCGGTTAAACTCTAAATTGTGAATTCAGATTTCCTTAAATACCAAGCTCAAACTTCGCCCTTTCCATTAGGAATGGAGATTTCACATGCTATTGGCTCTTATATTTACGATACAAACAACAAAAAATATTTAGATTTCGTCGCGGGCGTTTCTGCTTGTTCACTCGGACATCAAAATCAAAGAGTGAATGACGCTATAAAAAACCAACTCGACAAGTATTCGCATGTTATGGTTTATGGAGAATATGCCCAAAGCCCCGCTGTTGAATATTGTAAATTGCTAGCATCACTCCTACCCAAACCCCTGGAGAAAACCTATTTAGTAAATTCAGGTACCGAAGCAACGGAAGGCGCCCTAAAATTAGTCCGCAGAGTTACCGGCAGAAGCCAATTAATCTCTTGCAATAATGCCTATCACGGGAATACGATGGGCTCGATGAGTGTTATGGGTTTCGAAGATCGCAAACAAATTTTTCGTCCTTTAATTCCAGATGTTGACTTTATAACCTTTAACAATGAAGCCGATCTTCAAAAAATAACTACCAAAACCGCAGGAATCATTCTAGAAAGTATTCAAGGTGGTGCTGGGTTTATCCAACCCGAAAATGATTTCTTGCGCAAGGTTCGCGAACGTTGTACCGAAGTTGGAGCCTTACTAATCATTGACGAAATCCAACCTGGGTTTGGAAGAACCGGAAAACTGTTCGGTTTCGAAAACTATAACGTCGTTCCTGACGTACTTGTATTAGGAAAAGGAATGGGTGGTGGCATGCCCGTTGGCGCGTTTACCGCTTCGGCAGCACACATGGATTTACTCAGCCACAATCCGAAATTAGGACACATCACCACTTTTGGCGGACATCCTGTCATTGCGGCAGCCTGTTTGGCCACTTTGCAAGAAATTACCGAGACTAATTTAATTTCGGAAACCTTAGATAAAGAAAAGCTATTTCGATCTCTTTTGGTACATCCTTTGATAACGGAAATTCGCGGAAAAGGATTGATGCTCGCTGCTATGACGACTCATCCCGAAATCACTAATCAGGTGATTTTCAAATGCCAAGACAAAGGATTAATCCTGTTTTGGTTGCTCTTTGAAGGTTGTGCCATACGAATTACACCACCACTAACCATTTCAGAAGACGAAATTCGTGAAGGTTGTTCTATAATTCTAGAAGCATTGGATGAAATTCAATTGGCAATTGATAATTACTAGGAGCTAATCCGGCTGTACGTTGCTATCTTTTGCGCCGAACGCCGGCACAAAAGGATAATCACTGCCATCCGGGCTAGGGTATTGCGTTTCAACAGCACAATTGTTGTTAATTAAATTGTTCACAACAATTATCAATTTTTCCCACATCCAGAATTACTTTCCTACTTTTAAACTAGGATAATTTTAAAGAAATACACTATGCAATTAAGCGAAGAAGAAGACGATTACAACTTATCCTTATCCAAATTTGAGTCGATGTTGAAAACCAACAAAGTACTCTTTTTTGATTCTGAGGAATTTGAGGAAATCATTCTACATTACCTCGACATGGGAAAAGCTTCTTTAGCTAAGAAAGCTTTAAAATTAGCACTAGAACAACATCCAAAATCTACAGGCTTAAAACTAGTGCAAGTAGAAATGTTGGTCTATGAAGACAAACTCGATATTGCCGAGAAATTACTGAACGAATTGTTCGCAATCGAACCACACAACGAAGAAATTTATATTCAAAAAGCCAATATCTATTCCAAAAGAGACGATCATGAGAAAGCCGTTTCCTTATTAAAAACTGCTTTGCAATATACTGACGATTATGCCGATGTCTACAATTTAATCGGAATGGAATACTTATTTATGGACAACTTAGAATTGGCCAAAGAAAACTTTATCAAATGCCTTGAAGAAGACACTGAAGACCAAGCGGCACTTTATAATGTGGTGTACTGCTTTGAGTTTTTAGATCAAAACCAAGAAGCAATCACTTATTTAAATAAATACATCGACAAAAATCCCTACAGTGAAATCGCTTGGCATCAAGCTGGCCGACTCAATTATGGCTTAAAAAAATATCCCGAAGCACTGCGAGCTTTTGAATTTGCCACCTATATTGACGATGAATTCTTAGGCGCTTTCATGGAAAAAGCAAAAACGCTCGAACGATTGAAACGGTATGAAGAGGCCATAGAAAGTTACAACCGTACGATTGAATTAGACGACCCTACTTCGTATGCCTTATTACGAATTGGGAAGTGTCATGAGAAATTAGGCAACAAAGCACTAGCCTTAAAATTCTTCAACAAAACCGTTCACGAAGATCCTTTACTAGACAAAGGTTGGATTGCCATTACTGATTTTTATGTTCGTCAAAAAAACTTCCAAAAAGCCTTGTTTTATGTAAATAAAGCCTTGAGCATCGACAATGAAAACCGATTCTACTGGAAACGCTTCGCCACAATTAACAAAGAAATGAACTTCTTTGAAGAAGCAGAATATGGCTATCGGAAAGCGGTAGAATACGGAGATTATATGTTAGACACTTGGTTGTTTTGGGTTGACATATTGCAGTTCTTAGGCGAATTTGAAAGTGCTATACAAACCTTATTGCAAGCATCGGAATATTTCCCTGAAGAATACGAAGTAGAATACCGTTTGGCTGGATTGTATTTAATGCTACACGAAACTGCTAAAGGGAAATTCCACTTAAGCAATGGCTTGCGATTGAACTTTAAACACCACACGCTTTTAGAACAATTATTCCCCGTTATTTGGACTAGAAAATTGGTACAAAACGCAATCAACAAACACAAGTAACAGCAAATGTTACAGAAACTATATGGGTTAGTCGGTAAAAATATTGCCTATTCTTTTTCAAAAAAATATTTTACAGAGCGTTTTTTGAAAACCAAAGCTTCTGACTGCGTTTACGATAATTTTGATATTTCCGAAATTCAAGAATTTAGGGATGTTTTAAAGAGCAATCCCACTCTAAAAGGACTAAACGTAACCATCCCCTATAAAGAAGCGGTCATTCCGTATTTGGATTCCCTTTCTAAAAAAGCAGTCGAGATTGGCGCCGTTAATGTCATTCGTTTTACAAAATCCGGGAAGTTAAAAGGATACAATTCGGATGCCTATGGTTTTAAAAAAGCGCTAGAACCTATGCTGCAAGAGCACCACAGAAAAGCTCTTATTTTGGGAACAGGTGGTGCCTCAAAAGCAGTTGCCTTTGCTTTAAAAGAATTGGGAATACTACATACTTTTGTATCTCGTCAAGCGACAGAAAACACTATTGATTATAAGAGAATTAATGCTGCCACGTTTGAGAATTATCAAATTATAATTAATACTACTCCAATAGGAACCAGTCCGGATGTGGAAGAATTTCCTGCAATTCCTTACCAATTCTTTACGGAAAAACATATAGCGTTCGATTTGATTTACAACCCTGAAGAAACCCAGTTTTTAAAAAAGGCAAAACAAAAAGGGGCTGTTATCAAAAACGGGATGGCAATGTTGGAATTTCAAGCTGAGAAAGCTTGGCAGATTTGGAACAAATAAAAAAGAGCAAAGTACTTTTACTTTGCTCTTTTTTATAATTATTGCATGCCATTCTTGGGTTTTCGCATATCAATAATTTTAGATCTACGTTCTTCTTGCAATTCCAAATAAGTTTTGTATTGCTCGGCAGTCAGCAGGTTTTTCATTTCAGCATCTCTTTCTGCATTGATTTCTTGCATCTTAATCATCTTTTCACTCGTCGTCAATTGGCTTTTACGTAACTCTCTCATTTTTTCAGCAAACAGCTTAATAATACCTCTATAAGGAACTTGCTGTTCCGGGGTTAATGCCAATCTGTCTTTATTGGCTTGCATTTGATTTTTGATTTCTTCTTTTTTTTCGGGAGCTAAAACAGGGTGGTCTTGGGCTTGTATCGTATTTGAGAAGAGAACCGAAAAAAGAACGGTAGCAAGAATCATTTTGAGATTTTTCATAGATTTTTTTTTAAATATTAGTTTTTATTGGGCAATAAACTACTGCTAAAGTTTAATCGAAGGTATTGCCTTTTTGTGAAATAAGCAAGAGGCCCTAGCCCAGATAGTAGCGGCATCTCCCAAAGACCAAAAACGTTTTGTTTTTGGTCTTTGGGAATATAGCGGATAGCTGGAAATTGCTTCTTGAAAAAACTATTTTCATAAAATCGGTATAAATAAAGGTTTTTCTTTGAATTTTACTAGTCCTTTAGTACCTTTCGCATTCCAAAAAATGGAAAATAAAAGAACGAACCTTAAACATTTTAAAAATGTTAGAAGAAAAGAATGATAGCCTGCAAGATGCAGATGGAAGTTTAGAGTCAACTTTGCAAGAAGAGCAACCGACCGCTAGTGCCGATTTTGTAGCCCCTGTAGATGTCCCCGAAGACGAAGCAGAAACCGTAGTAGATGAAGCAAAAACGCTAGACGAAACAGAAGTGCCAGAAGTTATGGCCACTGAATTGAACGAAGAACTTATTGAAGAAGTGACTTCGGAACCAATAGCTGAAACGGAAGATGTTGTTGCTGCCGTAGTTGTAGAAGAAGTACCTGCTGAACCTATTGCCATTGTTGAATCAGCCTCAGAGTCTGCTGAATCATCGATAGTAGCTACTGAAGAAGAAGCTGCCATTGAAGCGATTTCGAATGTCAATGCCGCTGAAAGTGAAGATGCAACTGTTCGCCATGAGCTACCAATGGTTGATTATGAATCGCTATCTATGGAAGATTTGGTAACTGAATTGGAACAACTTACCGCTACCGAAAAGGTAATGGCTGTTAAAGACCATGTGGAAGAACTTAAAAAATCTTTTCTAAACAAATACTATCATTTTATTGATGAGAAAAAGGAAGAATTTCAGGCTGAAAATCCAGAAACTACAGAGGAATTTCAGTATCATTTTCCTTTAAAAACTAAATTTGATCAAATCTATTCACACTATAGAGACCGTAAAAACAGCCATTTCAAAAGTCTGGAAACAAATCTAAAATCGAATTTAGAAACGCGGTTGACTATTGTTGAAGAATTGAAAAACCTTATTAACCCGCAAGAAAACATAAAAGACACTTTAAAGACTTTTAATGAATTACGCGAGCGATGGAAAAATACAGGGCCGATTCCGAAAGACAAATACAATCATGTTTGGAACAACTACCATTTTCACGTTGAGAATTTTTATGATTACTTACACTTAGATAGAGAAGCTAGGGACATTGATTTCAAACACAATTTAGAGCAAAAACAAAAAATTATTGCTCGGGTGGAAGAATTGGTAAACGAAGCCGATATCAACAAAGCGTTCCGCGAATTGCAAGATTTGCATAGAATCTGGAAAGAAGATATTGGTCCGGTTTCTAGAGAACACCGTGAAGAAGTTTGGAACACATTCAGTGAATTAACCAAACAAATGCACGATAAAAGAGAAGTGCTTTTTGAAAAAGTAAGAGGAACAGAACTAGAAAACCTGGAACGCAAAAAAGAAATCATAGCAAGAATTGACGTTTTGGCACAGGAAAAAGTCAATTCGCACAATGCTTGGTCAACGCAAGTAGAAAAAGTGGAAGCTGCTCGAAACGAGTTCTTTACAGCAGGTAAAGTTCCAAGTGATTTAAACGAAGAAACATGGAATAGCTTCAAGAATGCCGTTCGCAGTTTTAATGTGTTGAAAAATTCGTTCTACAAAGAAATCAAAAAAGACCAAAACAGCAATTTAAGTAAAAAACAAGCCTTAGTGGCTAAAGCCCAAGAATTGCAGGCGAGCACTGATTTTGCAGCTACTACTCCTATCATGAAACAAATTCAAGAAGAGTGGAAACAAATTGGTCATGTTCCAAGAAAATTCTCCGATAAACTTTGGACTGAATTTAGGGGGGCTTGTAACGGTTATTTTGAAAAACTAAAAGAGCAAAAAACGGAAGAAAACTCGGAAGAAGTAGAAGCTTTTGAAAAAAAGAAAGCCTATCTAGAAACGCTGAAAGCTTTCGAAATGACTGGAGAGCACAAGACTGATTTGGATGCTATCAAATTGCATATTGAAAATTGGAAAAGTTATGGAAAAGTACCATTTCCAAGAAGACATATTGAAGGGAAATTCAATAAGATTTTAGATGCATTGTTTGAAAAATTGAGCTTGAGCAAAAAAGAAACCGATATGATGCGGTTCTCCAATAGAGTTGGAAATCTTTCCGATACTAACGATACTCGGAAATTAGAGAATGAAAAGATTTTCTTGATCCGCAAAATTGAAGAAGTACAAAATGAAATCTTCCAATTAGAGAATAACATTCAGTTTTTTACCAACACTAAGAATGCCAAAAAAGAAAATTCTATCGTGTTAGAAGTGCGTAAAAATATTGCTCTCCACAAAGAAAGTTTAGAAGTTTGGAAGGAAAAACTAAAACAATTGCGGAATTTAAAGCAAGAATAAAAACTTATTTTTTTTTAGATAGAAACCTCACAATTCCTGTGAGGTTTTTTTTTAGCAAAAATTTAAATATGACATTTGTCATCTTAAATTCTAATAGACTCAAGTACTTTTGAGTATTGAAAACGTGTTTGTTATGAAAACTTCATTAATCCAAAAATACAACGTACCTGGGCCACGTTATACGAGTTACCCAACGGTACCGTATTGGGAAGATACTCCTTTCTCATATCAACATTGGATAGACACATTGAAAAAATCTTTCGGGGAATCCAATTCAAAAGAGGGTATTAGCCTATACATTCACTTGCCTTTTTGCGAAAGCATGTGCACTTTTTGCGGATGCAACAAACGAATTACCAAAAATCATGACGTAGAGCAGCCTTACATTGAAGCTGTTTTAAAAGAATGGAAGTTGTATTGTCAAATTTTAGGCGAAAAACCTAGCATCAAAGAAATTCATTTGGGTGGCGGAACACCAACTTTCTTTTCTGTTAAAAATCTAGAATATCTAATCAATGGCATTTTTAGTTTTGCTAACAAAGCTAAAGATTACGAATTTAGTTTTGAAGGACATCCCAACAACACAACCAGAGCACACTTACAAAAACTATATGATTTAGGGTTTCGAAGAGTTAGTTTTGGCGTTCAGGATTATTCTGAAAAAGTTCAAAAAGCCATTCACCGCATTCAACCGTTTCACAATGTTGCCAAAGTAACGTTTTGGGCTAAAGAAATAGGGTATACTTCGATTAGTCACGATATCATTTTCGGATTGCCTTTTCAAGAATTGGATGATGTTATTGATACCATTGAAAAAACAAAATCGTTGGAGCCCGACCGATTGGCTTTTTATAGTTATGCCCATGTGCCTTGGATTAAGGGCAATGGACAGCGTGGCTTTAAAGATGAAGATGTTCCTAAAGACGACGCTAAAAGAAAGCTGTACGAAACCGGAAAACAATTGCTTTTCGAAAATGAATATTATGAAATTGGGATGGATCATTTCGCCTTGAAAACGGATAGTCTCTATGATGCTTTTGTCAAAGGGAAATTGCATCGGAATTTTATGGGATATAGTTCTTCGAAAACCCAATTGATGATTGGATTGGGCGTATCATCCATTAGTGATAGTTGGTATAGTTTTGCTCAAAATGTAAAAAATCAGGAAGATTATTATCAAATGCTCGAATGGAATCAATTGCCTATTTTAAGAGGCCACTTATTGACCGATGAAGATTTAATCATCCGCAAACACATTCTAAATTTAATGTGTCAATTTGAAACCTCATGGCAAGATAAAGCCATGTATTTTGATGAAATTCCTGAAGTTCTACTCCAACTCAAAGAAATGGAAAACGATGGTTTAGTGCAATTCGTAAATAACGGACTTAAAGTTACAGAAGCCGGAAAACCCTTTGTGCGGAACATCTGCATGGCATTCGACTTGCGATTGAAACGCAAAGCTCCCGAAACCGAGTTGTTTTCAATGACCGTATAAAAAGAAAAAATCACGTTTACAACGTGATTTTTTCTTTACTTCTTCATATGGTTATAAAGTTCGTCTTTTAGATGCAGCAACTTGGCTTTTAATTCCTTTAGTGCTTCGTCGGTGGCAATATCAATTCCTGTTTTGATGCGGTGTATTTGATGTGCTAACGCGTCGTATTCATCAAATAATTTTCTAAAATAAACATCTTCTATTTTAAGTTGGTGAATTCGATCCTGATGCTCCGGAAATTCGTGTAATAAATCGTGTCGGTCCATGATCTGTTTTAATTTTGATTTACTAATATGTTAATGACAATTGGCATTTTGTTGCACAAATAAATTCATGTTTGATGGCGAAACATACGGTATACCCAATCCCATTCCTCTCATAATAAATAAAACTCCAATCAGTACCCCCACAAATGGGATCACTTTTTGAATTTTACTTCGGAAAGAAAGGGTCATAAACGAATTCATATAGACCACACTACTCATCATCGGAACAGTTCCTAATCCAAATAAAATCATATACATCACGCCTAAACTAGGACTCTGCATCGCAATAGCACCGAAAAGTGCGACATATACTAACCCGCAAGGCAAAAACCCGTTGAGCAATCCAATTGTGAATAAGGAGGGGTAACTTTTGTTTTTAAATTGAGCTCCTAAAGTTGTTTTCACTTTAGAAATCAATTGGTAAACGGGTTTCGAAAAATTATATTTTGCAAAGACTTTCTCTGGAATTACAATAACAGCAATCATCAATAACCCAATAAAAATTGACAATCGCTGCTGTAAGCCTGCCATAAAAAAACCTTTTCCTACTAATCCGAAAATAAATCCAATAGTAGCATAGGCAACTAATCTTCCGATATGATACGTTAGAATTTGAGTAGCTTTTTTGGTCGGATTGTTTCTTTCTACAGGCAACATCATAGCGATAGGGCCACACATTCCGATACAGTGTAAGCTACTGATTAATCCGAAAAAGAATGCCGTATACAACATGATACTTAGTTAAAGTAAATTGTTTGTTTTAAAATATAGTCTTTTCCTTCATAGTTCCATTGAATAGAAATGTCCCATAGACCGCCCACCAATCTTGATTTAGGTATGAGCAAAGTTGGACTAGACTCCGAAATAGGGATTTCAAAATCTAATTTTTTGTTAGACGGTCTGTATAAGGACACTTTTCCTTTGATTTTACTTGGAATAAATGTAGTAGGGAAACTGACGGTAATTCCTTCCATTTTGATTGTAATAGAAGGTTTTTCAACCAAATCATGAGCGTTTTGAATTTTTACCATTTCATCTCCAAAATGGGCATCGTGTTTATAATATTCTTCGACTACTAATTCATTTTCATATTTCGGATTCGTTTCCACTTTAATGATGAAATACGAAATGAAACTGGCAAATAAAATAAAAGCGATTACTATTGAAGTTCCCCAATTGATAGAGAACCCTTTTTTAGAACTGTGTTCTTTGTTCATAATTCAATCTTTTTAATCAAAATTTCTTGGACTCAGGAAGTTGGTCGTTGTCGTTTCAATTTTTTTATTCTCGTTATACACTTCAATTTTCAATTTAGTTCGATCACTTTCTAATAAGTATTGGTGAATTTGAACAAACAATGTTCCTACTGCCATACCTTGTGCTTTCACCTTGAATTCCTGTTGCCCGACTACATTGATAACCCCTTTAATGTTTTTCAATTTAAAATGGATATCGTTAAAATCCGTATCGGTTTTATTGATGATTTTAAAGGTGAAAATATTGCTTATATCATTGCCTTTATGCTCGAATAGCTGTCCAGGCAATCTTAGAATCGTCGCTTCGACTTCGGTACGAATGAAAAGCAATCCGGTTAAAATCCCAACTAAAATGAACAAAACAGCGGTATACCCTTTCATTCTGGTGGTGAATTTGAACTTGGATTTTTTCTCAATTTCATCTTCTGATGCATACCGAATTAATCCTGTTGGCAAGCCCACACTTTTCATTATAGTGTCACATTCGTCCATACAAGCAGTGCAATTAATGCATTCCAATTGTGTTCCGTTACGGATATCAATTCCGGTTGGGCAAACATGTACACAAAGGTGGCAATCAATGCAATCGCCTTTGCCTGTAATAGCTCGATCTTCTTTTTTGTTGAATTTGGCACGACCAACTTCTTTCTCGCCTCGAACAAAATCATAAGCCACATTAATGGATTTGTTGTCCAACAAAACGCCTTGCAATCTTCCGTAAGGACAAGCGATGATGCAGACTTGTTCTCTAAACCATACAAAAATGAAATAGAAAACACCCGTAAAAATAAACAACGATATCAAAGTACTTACATGGTTTTCCGGACCATCGGTAATCATCTTAAACAATTCATCACTACTGATTAGGTAGGCTAAAAACACATTCGCGATAAAAAATGAAATGACTAAAAAGAGAAACCATTTGATTCCTTTTTTACGGATTTTCTCGGCATTCCATTCTTGTTTGGCTAAACGAATTTGAGCACCCCGATCGCCTTCGATCCAAAATTCGATTCGGCGAAAAACCATCTCCAAAAAAATTGTCTGTGGGCAAATCCAGCCGCAAAATATCCGACCGAAAATGACAGTAAACAAAATGACGAAAACGACGCCAACAATCATAAAAAGAACGAATAAATAAAAATCTTGTGGCCAAAAGGGAAATCCGAAAATATTGAATCGGCGTTCCAAAACATTGAACATCATAAACTGATGGCCGTGAATTTTTACAAATGGGTTTGCAATTAATACTAGTAGCAAAAAATAGCTTACCCATTTTCGATAGTCATAAAACTTCCCCGAAGGCTTTTTGGGAAAAATAAATTTTCGATTCCCTTCGTCATCAATCGTTCCGATGGTATCTCTAAAAGCTTCGTCAGGCAATTTTGACATTTTTTATTTTTTTACTTGGGTACTATCTACTTTTGTAGCAGTAACAACCGTAGTTTTTGGAGCTGTTGGATCAACCCATAGTTCACCTTCTGGTGCTTTAGGATCTTTTGGATTGCTTCCTTGCAGCGAAAGCACATAGCTCGCCACTTTTTGAATTTCTTTTGGTTTTAAAGAGACTTTCCAGGCAATCATCCCTTTTCCATCGCGACCTCCATTGGTAATGGTGTGGAATAAGTTTTTAATTCCGCCTCCTAAAATCCAATGATCATCGGTCAAGTTGGGTCCGATATTACCACCCGCATCTGGTCGGTGACAAGGAATACAATTGTTAGCAAAAATGGTTTTTCCTTCGGCCAAAGAAGGAGCATCGGTTACCAAAACTACTTTGGTTTCATCCATTTGATCGGGAGCTGTTTTCATATATTGGGCAACGTCAATCTTGGCTTGAGCCATTTCTTTCTTAAGCTCCATTTCTTGGTTATCGCCACCCATCACTTCATACCTTACTAAATAAACGGCAGCAAATACAATACAACCATAAAACAAATACACCCACCAAGGTGGCAAGGTATTGTCGAGTTCTTTGATGCCATCGTAGTCATGATCGAGCAACAACTGCCCTTCATTTTCTATAGGTTGTGTTTTGGTTAACGCTTTAAGCAAACTTTTATACCATTGACTTTCAGTAATACTAATCGTGTTGGCTTCTTCTAGTTTGGCCTTTTGTTCGTCTGAAAGCAAGTGATATGTAATGGTATCTACTGCATTTATGGTGATTTCTATTGTGATTAATAGAAAAAGAAACACAAATAAAAATAAGGAAACCATCGGATACTTAATAAATGCGGGGTGATCTCCGGAGTCGATGAAATATTCTAAAGCACCAAAGACGGTGAAGAAAATAACGGGAACTCGAACGTATACTGGAATTAATTTTTTCATTTTGTGGTTTTAAAAAATTATACGGTTTGATTATCGTTTAGTGGAATATGACTCATTTCCTCAATTTTCTCTTTTTTATAGGAGAATACCCAAAAAGCAAGTACTACAAAAAAGGCAAAAAAGATCAATAACGATAGTATTGGATAGATAGAAACTCCTGCGATAGTTTCCATGTTGTGTTTTATTTGTTCGAACATGACGTTTATTTTTTAGCGTTATCTTTTACTTTAATATCAGTTCCCAATCTTTGGATGTAGGCAATCAAGGCCACGATTTCTCTTTCGTTCATAGGAACAAATTTCTCTCCTTTAGCAGCAGCTTTCATTTTACTGTCATCATAACTTTTTACAAAGTCAGGATCATTTTTAAGATTGTTTTCAATTTTAATCGCTTGAGCTCTTAAAGTGGCTGGCGCATTCGCAATATCAACATCGGTATATGGGACACCCAACGTTCTCATGGCTTCCATTTTCTTTTGCGTTAAGGAAATGTTTAGCGGATCATTATCGAATAACCATTTGTAACTTGGCATAATTGAACCCGCGGAAATACTTTGTGGACTCCAAAAGTGATTGAAATGCCAATTATCATTGTATTTTCCTCCTTCTCTTAATAAATCAGGGCCGGTACGTTTAGAGCCCCACAAGAATGGGTGGTCGTAAACAAATTCCCCTGCTTTAGATTGCGGACCATACCGTTCTACTTCGCTCCTAAACGGACGAACAGATTGAGAGTGACAACCTACGCAACCTTCCCGGATGTATAAATCTCTACCTTCTAATTCTAATGGCGAATACGGTTTTACGCTAGCAATGGTTGGAATATTTGATTTTACCATAATCGTAGGTACAATTTGAATAATACCTCCAATTAATATCGCCACAGTAGCAAAAAGTGTCAACTGAATAGGTCTTCTTTCTAGCCAAGAATGGTATTTTTCGCCTTTGATTCTTCCGGAGCTAATTTTTTGAAGTTCAGGAGCTTGGGCTAATTCGTCTTCTACTGCGGCATTGGCTCTAACCGTTTGGATGATGTTGTATACCAATACAAACATTCCAACCAAATATAAAGTACCACCAACAGCTCTCATCCAATACATTGGAATAATTTGAGTTACTGTTTCAAGAAAGTTTCCATAAGTTAAAGTTCCATCTGGGTTGAATTGTTTCCACATAGAAGCTTGTGTAAATCCAGCGACATACATA
>CALPUN020000023.1 GCA_943326765.2 Bifidobacterium breve
CCGGCGGAGGGACTCGAACCCACGACCTGCTGATTACAAATCAGCTGCTCTAGCCAACTGAGCTACGCTGGCATATACAATAAAAAAAGTCCGCTATTTCTAACGGACTGCAAATGTATATCTTTTTGTTTTTTAATCAAAACATTTTTATGAAAAAATTTCGATTAAATATTCGTTCTAATTTTTTCTTTTCTTTTCACCAGCAAACGTTCTAAAGACTCTGCCGAATTCTCTATTGCTTCCTCAAATGTCTTGCATTGTTTTTTTACCATAAAATCATCTCCCGGAACATGAATTTTTACCTCTACAATTTTATTTTCTTTATCACTAGTCTTTTCTACCTTTAAAAAAACATCTGACGAAACGATTTTATCATAATATTTTTCTAATTTATCCATACGATCTTGAATAAAATCGACTAGCTTTTTGTCAACCGCAAAGTTAACTGCATGAACATTTACCTTCATAGTACTTTATTTAGTGGTTAAATAGTATCAAATTACTATTGATTTCTTGGATGTGCTTTGCCGTATACTTTTTTCAACTCTGCCAAACTACTATGAGTGTATACTTGCGTAGAAGCCAAACTAGAATGTCCTAATAATTCTTTAACTGAATTGATGTCTGCCCCGTTGTTTAATAAGTGAGTCGCAAATGTGTGTCGCAGAATGTGCGGACTCTTTTTTACCTTCTCAGAGACATTACTAAAGTAATGATTAATTAGTCGATACACAAACGTATCGCTCAATTTAACTCCTTGTTGAGTCAAGAAAAAATAGTCCTTGTCCTTAATTTGCTCTAAATTAGTTCGTTCCGAAAAATACTCTTGCAACTGTTGCACCACTACTGGCAAAACCGGAAGTATCCTTTCCTTATTTCTCTTTCCCAACACTTTTATGGTAGCCGAAGACACATTTACATTCGCTACCGTCAAGTGAATCAACTCAGTTCTTCTAATTCCTGTAGTATAGAACAAATCTATAATCAACTTGTCGCGAATTCCTTCAAAACCTTCTGGAAAGTGCAACTGTTGCAACACCATTTCCAACTCTTTCTCTGAAAAGGGAATCTGAATTTTCTTTGGCGCTTTTAAAGATTGGTGCTTTTCAAGCGGACTCACAGCAAGCTGCTTGGTCTTCAATAAAAATTTATAATACGCTTTCAAAGAAGCAATCTTTCGATTCACCGAAGCATTCGAAATGGAAGCATCTACTAACGAAACAATCCAACTCCGAATCTGGCCGTAATTTACTTCTGTTAAATCCTCTTGATCAAAAGTGTCCTTTAAAAACGTTTCAAAAAAAACAAGATCATTCCAATAGCCATTGACCGTATGCATTGAATAATGCTTCTCTAAAGCCAAATAATCCCTAAAAGCTTGCTTGCTATTTTCCATAAAAAAACCGTTAGAATCAAAGGTATTAAACTTTAATTACTAACGGTTTCTATTTTGAAAAAGTTACTACTAACTTTCTAAGTTGTCTCTCATGTTCTGAATGTAAGCCGCTTTCTGGATTTTCATTCTATTGGTCACAGAAGGTTTAATAAAAGCCTGACGTGCACGTAACTGACGAACAGTTCCTGTTTTATCAAATTTTCTTTTATAGCGCTTTAATGCTCTATCGATATTTTCTCCGTCTTTAATTGGTATAATTAACATAATATAGACACCTCCTCTCGTTAAGGCTGCAAATGTAAACTTTAATTGATAATTAACAATGAATAAGTAATGATTTTTTAATTCCTAGTTCCATTATCAATTGTTTTGGGGCGTGCCGGCGAAACAACTTGCTATTCCTAAAGAACTGCTTTCTCGCCGTCAGGCTATCCGCTACAAGTCCTCACTGCGCTCCGGGCTTTCCGCTGCTATCCTTCACGCAAAAATAGAGAAAAGAAAAAAGAGCCAAGACACGAGCTAAAAGCAAAGCTAAACCAGCTATTCCTAATCTCACTTCTTGACTCTTTTTTCTTTACTCTTAAATTTATTTCACCGCTGGCTTATAGTTTTGTTTGTCAATAATCATTTTAGACAAAATTTCTCTCATGATTTCCGATGTTCCTCCACCGATTGGTCCCAAACGACTATCTCGTAACAATCGAGCCAAAGGATATTCTTCCATATACCCATAACCGCCTAACATTTGCATGCAGCTATAAATGGCTTCATCCGCAACTTTTGTCGATTTCAATTTTGCCATAGTAGCTTCCTTAACGACATATTCTCCTTTATTTAGTCGCGCTACAGCTGCATAATTAAAAACCTTACAATGTTCTACTTCGGTAGCGTGGTCAACCATAGTGTGTCGAAGCGCTTGAAATTTATTAATCGTAGTCCCAAAAGCTTCCCGTTGTGACATATAATCAATCGTATATTCGATAGCATATTCTGCTCTAGCATGCGCATTGATTGCCATAATTAATCGTTCCAACGCAAAATGTTGCATGATGTATGGAAACCCTTTTCCTTCTTCACCCATTAAATTTTCCTCCGGAATTTCTACGGCATCAAAGGCAATTTCTGCAGTATCCGAAGCTCTCCATCCTAATTTATCTAACTTCGTCGCTGCAATTCCTTTTGAATTGGCATCCATTAGAAAGATACTAATTCCTTTATTCCCAAGTTCTGGACTTGTTTTAGCGGCCACTATATAATAATCAGCATAGACACCGTTTGTGATAAATGTTTTGGAACCATTGATCACATATTTAGTGCCTTTCTTTATAGCAGTTGTTCGCATTCCGGCAACATCGCTTCCGCCAAAAGGTTCTGTGATACATAAAGCTCCTATTTTATCCCCTGCAATACTTGGCGCCAAATACTCCTGTTTTATTCGTTCATCCCCTTCCGCATTTAAATGCGTCATCGCTAAATAAGCATGCGCCCACATAGCCGCTGCAAAACCAGAAGATTTTATTTTTTGAAGTTCTTCTAAGAAAACTACCGTATAAAACAAGTCCAAATTCATTCCGCCATAAACCTCAGGATACGCTATTCCGAAAAAGCCCATTTCTCCAAACTTTTTCCATATAAAGCGTTCGATAGTTCCTGTTTTTTCCCATTTTTCAATATGGGGCACTACTTCTATCCGCAAAAAATCTTGCAAACTCTTCCTAAACAATTCGTGTTCTTCTGTAAAATATATTGAATTCATATAATTAAGGCTGTTTTATTAGAATTCCAAATATAAGGCAATTATATTTATTTTATCCACAGGAAAACCCGAAATTTTTGCTAAATCCGCAGTGTTTTTAATTTCACCGTTCATACTTCTAAAAGTGACGATGGCTTTAGCAAGTGGATATCTAAAATAAGGGAATCGCATTAGCTCTTTCATATTCGCTTTATTGATGTTTACCTTTTCCAAATCAGGAATCCCCTTTACTGCAAAAGATTCGTTTATTTTTTCAATGACTTCGGGCGACAAACCCCAAACATCTTCCAATTGGTCCATACTCACAAAACCACCGAACTTCTCTTTTTCTTTGAGTATTCTAGCAGACAAACCATCTCCGATTCCGTATACCTTTTTTAAATCTTCTGCTGTGGCTAGATTAATATCCAGAATTGGCTTGGGTTCTTTCTTAAAGGGAAGTGTTGTCTTAAAAAAACTGTTTTTCTTTTGATTTCGTTGGTTTACCCAATCCGGAAATTTGAAATACGGAGCAATCGTTCGCAGTAATGAATCAGAAACCAGCGTTACCTCTTGAAATTCTTTGGCAGAATTCACATACCGATTGGTTTTACGAAATGCCAACAACCGATCAATTTCGGCTACCGACATGCCCAATTTGTACCCTTTAAAATCAGTTATAAAGTTGGGGTTAAACGGGTACCTTTTAGTCGCTCCATTTTTAGAGTATTTTGAAACGCTGTCTTTAGGAATGGGCAACGCCAACCATTGGTTTTGCTTGACGTCAACTTTATCAGGTTTCCTTTGGAAATCTATAAAAAAATATAGCAATTGAAAAACTACAATCCCCAGCAACAATGCAAAAAGACCAAGGCGCTGCGATTTAGAAAATTTAAAATACGGAGTGGCAGATGAAAATTTCATAAGTATTGGCGTGTAAAATAATAAATGGCGTATAAAAAAAGAAAGTTATAAATCGAAAACAGAGCTGCGTTTTGCCCTGACTAAGTCTTTGAGCTTAATCCAAAAAGCCAAAGTGAGATAGACTCCAAACCAAAGTCCGGCGGTAACAAAAGAAATGTAAATAAAAAACAACCGCACATTATTAGCTCGCATCCCCAAACGATCGGCTAAACGGGAAGAAACATGAAATCCGTGTTTCTCAAAAAAGTATTTCAGTTGGATTACTAGTGACATATCGTTGTTGGTTGTTGGCTACAAAATTAAACTATTATTTACTTGCTTTTTAATAATTGAGTGCCAATTGCACATTCTAAACAGCGGCTTTTATTACAATAGTCCTTCTTTAATTGCAGTAGCGATTGCGTTTGAAATGCATTGTTAGTTGAAATTCCTAAAGCATTGAATTTTTCAACTATGGTGTTTTTTTCGGGAGCGATTTGTTCTAGTAATTGCAAGAGGAGCTCTATTGAATCTTTTCCTTGTCTTTTGGCATAGGCAAATTGAAGAGGAACTACAGTATTAATAACAATCAAATCGATAAAGGATTTGGAAAGTGCTTTGGTTTTTTTGGGGCTAGTAGCATCAAACTGATAGTGCGTTTGCCAATAAGGAGCTACGGCTACATTAAAAAGCGCATACACGTCGTTGATAGATTGCAAGTGATTGATTTTAGAAAACAACTGATCTTGCTTTGCATATAAGTTTGCCAATTGGGATAACCGTATCGTTGGAAAATTATCCGGACGATGTTTGAAAAACTGCACCGACCCATGGATCGAATTTTGCATTTGGTATTTCACTTTAAGATATTCGTACCGCGATTTTAAATTGTGGAAATAAGTATCTTCTTTTTCAAAATTTAACAATCCGACTTTCCCGAAAAGTAACGCCTCAATGTTTTCAAATTCGACTCGCTCTTTTCTCAGAATTGCAAAGGGAATTTCGGTTGCCATTTTATAAAACAATTCGCCGTTGGTGTTGAGTCCGAAATTCTTTGCTAGCATACAAAATAAGACCGCTTCCCAATCGTTTTGGGTTTCCTTTAAAAGTGTCTCAATTGGATTCAATTTGGCTTCTAGACGTTCTAAAAAAAGGCGCTCTTGCCAATTTCGAATCACAAAAGAATCCAAGCCTTCTAGTTGCCTTTCGCAGTAAATCCAACTTTTCGGAAACAACAAGGCTTCATACTGCTGAATCAACTGTTCAGAGACATACGTTTTCAATACCAATGTTGGCAATTCCGAATTGTCTTTCCTAAAAATAGCCGAGTCGTGTTCCCAAACTACATGAAGAATTACGTTTTCATAAGCAGGATCGCGTTCGTGATGGTGCAAATACCAATCGGATGATTTGAGATGCAGTTCTATATTGCCAGCCCATTTTTGCTGATTTAGTATGATTTGGGCGTTAAAAAAATCGGGACCAGCGACTTGCAAATATTGCCCGCTGTTTAGAATTTGAATGGGTTCGTGATGAACGGTTTGGAGATTGGAAGTGTCAAATTTCTTAAACTTCCACAAGTAATGTAGCAAATCTTCTTTCATGATATAACTTTTATATGGCGCGTAGTTGAAATACTAAGGTAAGGAAATCTTACTTACGCTACAAAAGTTGGATCGAAAATTATTTTAAAAGATACAATTGTGCACAGGCTCGTGCGTCGGACAAAGCTTCATGATGGTTTAGCACAATGTTGTTGCGCTCACTGGAGTATTTGAGATTGGCAGGTTTGTAGCCTTTAGCGCGGTAAATTTTACAGGTGCATTCCCAACGGTCGGCGATTTCCAATTCGTCGTAATAAAGTCCGTAATACTTCATGGTCTTCGCCAAAACATTGCGGTCGAATTGTTCGTTGTGTGCCACTATAGTTTTCCCGAACAATCTCTTTTGAATTTCAGGAAACAAGTCGTCGAACGTTTTTTCGTTTAGGGTTTGGATGGGTTTGATCCCATGAACCATAATATTCTGATACCAATACTCGTTGTTGGGTGGTTGAATTAACGTGTAGTATTCTTCGATAATCTTTCCGTTTTCAACGGTGACAATTCCAACCGCGCAGGCACTATGATGGTGACCTGTTGCGGTTTCAAAATCTATTGCGGTGAATGTCATTGGATTTAAGAGTTCTGATTTCTGATTTCTGATTTAGGAGTTTTTAATCTTAAATCAGAAATCTACAATCTTAAATTATTTTATGGTTCCGATAATATCGTACTTCGTAATGATGTGGTGTTTGCCGTTTCCTAAATCGATCAATACCGCTTGATTTTCTTTGGTAAACAATTTGGACACGTCTTCGATTGGTGTTCCTAATGGTACGATTGGATAGGGTTTGCCCATAACTTCTTTGATGGGTTTGTCGGCCGCATTTTTGTCGGAAACATAAATCTGAAACAAATCGGATTCGTCAACCGATCCCACAAAACCGGTAATATCAATTACTGGAATTTGCGAGATTTTAAATTTGCGCATGCGTTCAATAGCGTGAGAAACTAATTCTTCGGTGCGCACGACTACTAAAGATTTATCGATATGATCTTTGATGACGTCTTCGGCTTTGGTGATTTCTTCTTCTAAGAACCCTCGTTCGCGCATCCAGTCGTCGTTGAACATTTTTCCAACATACCGGCTTCCAGAATCATGAAACAAAACAACTACGACATCTTCGGGTTTGAAATGTTCTTTTAATTGCAACAAGCCTTTCACCGCTGAACCAGCAGAATTCCCAACGAAAATTCCTTCTTCCAAAGCAATCTTTCTAGTATATACCGCAGCATCTTTATCAGTCACTTTGGTAAAGCCATCGATTAGCGAAAAGTCGACGTTTTTAGGCAGAATATCTTCCCCGATTCCTTCGGTGATGTAGGAATAAATTTCATTCTCATCAAAAATTCCGGTTTCATGGTATTTTTTAAACACCGACCCATAGGTATCGATTCCCCAGATTTTAATATTTGGGTTTTTTTCTTTTAAATATTTAGCGACTCCCGAAATGGTGCCGCCCGTTCCTACGCCGACAACGAAATGGGTTATCTTGCCCTCGGTTTGCTCCCAAATTTCAGGACCGGTTTGTTCGTAATGCGCAATGGCGTTAGAGGGATTGTCGTATTGATTGACGTACCAAGAGTTGGGGGTGTCTTCGCCCAATCGTTTGGAAACAGAATAATACGAACGGGGATCGGTTGGTTCCACATCGGTTGGACAAACAATTACTTTAGCGCCCACGGCACGAAGAATGTCCATTTTTTCTTTGGATTGCTTGTCGGTGATGACACAGATTAATTTGTACCCTTTGACGATCGCAGCTAATGCCAAACCCATTCCGGTATTTCCTGATGTTCCTTCGATGATGGTACCGCCTGGTTTTAAGCGCCCGTCGGCTTCGGCATCTTCGACCATTTTAACTGCCATACGGTCTTTTACAGAATTGCCGGGATTGAAGGTTTCTACTTTTGCCAAGACCAACGCATCGACTTCGGCAGTTACTTTATTTAAGCGAACTAAAGGCGTATTGCCAATGGTTCCTAATATGTTTTCTGAGTATTTCATTGTTTTTACTAGTGCTGCAAAAAGCAGTATGTTTTAATTATGGTGACAAATATAGGAATTACTTTGGGAATTAATGCGCCCTTTATAATGCGAGATTGCGGGCGTGATGGCAGTGGCATCCTCTATCTCGCGGTGTTCGCGAGATAGAGATTAAACGGACAGCGCGAATTTCCCGCCCAAAAAACTATTGAAAGAACGTCCACACCAAACCGAAGCGAATAATAAAATCGCGGTACGGGTAATCGGGTGCCGAATAATAGGTGTTGGTTTTTGCAAAAGCGGCATTAAAATGTTCGGCTTTGACGAAAATGCGGGTTTGGCGAATACGGGCATTGATGAAAAAATCGAAGTTCGCAAAGTCGCCGATTTCTTTTTTGTTTTGGATAAAAAATTCACCTAGGACCGGATTGTAATTGTTAGCGTAGTATTTCGTAAAATAGTTGAAGGTGACTCCGGTTTGCAAGTAGAGTGCGCGATCGTAGAAATAATTGGAAAAATAAAGGGTGTTTCGGGTCACTAAATCAGGCACGTTTAGGATGCTACTGGTTTGATCTGCTTTTTGATAGAGCAGCGTATTGTTTAGGGCTAGTTTCCAGAACTTGAATTCTTTTTCAACTTTCAGCGATACGTATTGAATGGATTTTTGGTATTGCTTTGGCGAAATTAGCTGAGCGCTATCGTTAGTGCTGTCATCGCTGAAATATAACAAATCTTTTAAGGTGGAGAGTTGCAGTGCGGCATTGGCCCATTGTGTCTCGGCGTTAAACTTAACGGAGTTGATTTTTTCGTTTTGGAAATTGTGGGACCAGTTGTAATTGATATAACTGCTCAGGTGCAGGTTGTAAATATGATCGGGCAGTTTGTTGCACTTTTGGTATTCGAAGGAAAGTTGGTTTCTTTTGTCGAAGGCATAGGATAGCTTTCCATCAATATTGGTAAGGGATTGGTTGGAAACAGAATTGGTGTAGCTTAAAGTCCCTCTCCAGTTGTTTTTACGGTAGTCGTATTGGCCACCAAACGTATTGATTTTATCGTTTAGTTGGCTGGGTAATGTTTGGCTGTCTTTGATAATGACTGTGTTGTAGTAATAATTGTAACGAAAGTCTTCCAAGAAAAACTGAAATTTCCCTAAAGTAGCATTTTCATAAATAGCACCTACTTTATTGTACATTCGGTTGTAACGGGTTTGGTTGTTAATCGAGGAGGTGGTATAGGAATCGCCAAATCGGTTGATTTGCTTGTCGCCCACTGTTGAGGCTAAAGTAGCTTGATTGTATTCAAAGTACTTGGCTTCGTAGTTGAACTGATGCGTTAGATAAAGGGCATTGGTTCCTGCTTTTGGATTGATTCTAAAATTGTGATCGAAGAAGATTCGTTTTCCTTTTAGGAATGATTTGGCATCGGTAAGATAAACTTGGAGTCGCTGGCGTTGTTTGAATTCATTGTTTTTACTTTCGAAGTCTTCCGGTGTGGTGATGCCACCGTTTTCTCCGTTTAAGAGATCTTGGCCGGTATAATGGGCATTGAGATAGTATCGTTTATTTTTGGTGTTGTAACTGGTGGTAAATCTGAAATTCCCAGCGCTGGTTAATTGGTTGATGTATTTACCAAGTGATCGCAAACCTTTATAGGCAATGGAGAAATTGAACTGTTCGGATGTATTTACGGTTGCGAAGGCATCAAGACTTTGGCCTTGCTCCATGACGGTTTTGAAATAGAGATCGGTAATGGGAGTTGCCACCGAATAATAGTTGATTTGATCGGCTTGTAGGTAATTGAAATGTTTTGCCGAATAACCAAATTCAGGGAATGGGCTGTATTGCTTTAGACCGTATTGCAGTGTAGTATAGGATTGCCCTTCGTTTAGAAAAGGCAGGAGTCCGAAATTATCTTTTCTTAAATAATTGTATTCGTATTCCTTTTTGATGGTTAAGGAAGTGTCAACATAGGTAGTATCTCTATTGAGGGTAATGATTCTATAGGAAGTGATGGGTGCTTTTCGGGACCGTTCTTTGTCTTTTTGTTCTTGGGTTTTGAGAAAGGTTTTTATGGTATTTTTTTTCTTAGTTGGTTCTTGAGAAAAACCAAAAAGAAAGAACAACAATAGGATTGCGGTCAGTACAATTCTCATAGATAAAGTATATGAGGCAAAAATAACTATTTGTTTGGAAATAGAATGGTATTGGTCAAAACTTATGAATAAAAAAACCACCAGTGAAACACTGATGGTTTATCTTATTATAAACTAAGAAGTTCTTAGTTTTTGATCACTTTGATTGTAGAAGTGTTTCCAGTAGCGTTAGCCACTTTCACTAAATACACTCCGCTGTTTAAAGAATCAATATTAATTGATACATTATTTACAGCGCTGTAGTTAGAATTGTGAACTTGTTTTCCTAACACATCGTATACCGTTACTTGAGCAATATTTTTTCCAACAACTTCTAACATTTTAGTAGAAGGATTGATGAATCCAGTAAATGCTTTATCATTAGAGAACGTAGCGTTAGCTAAGCTATTTCCGTTCCATTTGAAAATACCACCCACAGATGCAGAAGTACTGAAACCACTTGCAAAACCAGTAGCACTATTTAAGAAAGCAACAACACCACCATCCACATAAGCCGTGTCTGGATTATCGTTAATTCCAATCCAAGTAACACCAGCGTCAGTAGAGTAAGCAGAACCACGTGTTGGATCCGTCAATAAATCTGTACCAACAGAAACATAAGTATTCGGTAATCCTGGAATTTCAGAGATACCAAAGTTTTTTAATTGAGTATCAGCAGCCACTACTACGGGGTTCCATGTTACACCACCATCGGTAGTGCTGAACAATTCGTAAGCATCCGTTTGTATCAATCCATTGTTAGCATCTGTAAACGCCATATCACCTGAACCGCTACCGTTAATTCCACCACCAAAATCAGGGATAGGAGATATTTCAACTGTCCAAGTTAAACCTTTATCTGAAGATATTAAAATTCTTCCAAAAGTAGTTCCTATGAATATTTTATCACCGCTAACAGTAAATTGATTAGTCAAACCATATTCTGCTGCATCAATCGCCACTGGAATGTTACCTCCAGGAGTTCTTGTCCAGTTTGTTCCTCCATTTGTGGTTGTATAAATCTCAAAAGAACCATCTGATGGGTCACCCATAGCTACTCCAGTATTCTCATCCCAAAAATGAACTAAGTTTGTAAATGAAGCACCATCAGCACCATTGTAAGAAGCAGTTGCCTGTCTAGTCCAAGTAGCACCTGAATCGGTTGTTTTCCATATACCACCTACAACACCTGCAGCTTTAGGAAAAACGGATGCATAAGCCGTAGTTGCAGAAACACCACAAATATTAGCAATTTCAAGGTTAGCAGCTGATGCTCCTAAATCAATTGCATTAGAGGCCCAAGTCAATCCACCATCCAATGAAAGGGAATAACGACGAATTGTTGCACAACCTGTTGTACCACAAGTGTTGCTTAACCATGCCACATTATCATTTACAATTGAAATACTTCGCATACCTGTACTTGCAGCTGGTTGAGAAGTTGCGTACTCTGTCCAAAAGTCTTGAGCTTGAGTACTAAAAGCCACCAATATAGTAGCAAAAAGTAGAATTTTTTTCATAATTTTTAGGATTAAATTAAATTAGTTAATTAATGAAGTTCAAAAATAAGTCAAAAAATTTAATTTATTTGACTTGTGGTCAAATAAATTAAATTTTTTAACTTAAAAAGTTTTAAGACTTAGCTTTAACTTAAGTCTACTATTTTACTATTACAAGTTTGTAATCTGATAGGTTGAGGCTCCTTGTACCGTAGTTTTTACTATAGACAATTTTGGAATTGCATTTGCAGCTGGCTGAACAGTCAAACCGGAAAACGCTCCAGCATACACTTTAGACGTTCCGTCTGGAAAGCGAATGGCAACTTTGTACCGAAGATTAGATGGCGTAGTTGCGAGTGTCTTTGCAAAAGTATCAATCGTAAAAGTATCTGTACTTGTATAATTCAAAACATCCGACTTATATTCAACTATTGCAGTTGTCCAACGACTAGTATCGTTATTTGGTGTAGTCCCTCCCGAAGTAATGGTGTGTTGTTTAATACATACATATACTACATTATTATACTTAAAAACATCATTTACATTATACGTTTGAGGGGATCCTGTTGAACCTGCTACCCATGTTGAAGGACTCGAAAATGCAGTTGCCCAAGTAATTTTTGGTTTAACAGTTGTCCAAGAAAAAGGATCCGCATTGGGATACAAATTACCTACTAGATTGGCAGCAACATTTTTTATGCAATAGTAAGTAACACTGTTATAAACGGTTGATTCATTACCAACATACGCTAAGAAAGGACTCCAGATTTCAGTTCTAACAATAGTTTTTGGTTGGTAAAACGCTACAGTATTTCCAAACAAATGCGAGCCTGTATAATTAAAAGTACAGGTATAGGCATCTGCTACCGACGTCACTTGAGCAACCAATGGATTTAAACTGCTGCCATCAATTGTTTCAAGCTTCACTTCATCTCCTACTTTAAAACCATGAGGTTTGTCGTTAGCGCCTGTCCCACTAGGTGATTTGATTGTATATACCCCCGCAATACTATCAGCGATAGAAGTATTTACTAATTTATACTCTTGTGCCTGATCTAAAAAATTGATGGTCTCATAGCGTGCATTGTTTACCGTAGTCCCATATATTGGACGAGTCGTACTTGCAGAGGAAGCCACTTTATAGAGTGTCCCGTTTTTCTTGAAAACAAGATCTAAATTATTAAAACCTCCCGAGGTTAAGCCATTGTAGGGTCCATCAAAGTCAAAACGAATAGCACATCTTTTTGAATTCGCACCCCCTAGACTAGTATCCCCAAAACCTAAAGTAAGGGTGTCTGAAACTATAGTATACTGCTTTCCATTAAATCCTCTTGGAGCAACACTTTGAGCGGTTGTAATTGCAGAAAGATACAATTGCATATCAAATTCAAATGGAATTGTAGTTGTGGCATCACCTGAAGGCGCTGTCATTGTTGATTCTATCGAATTTTGACCGGCTGGAATCACAAATGATTTTCGAGCACGCTTGTTTAAATTTGGCAAAAATGCAATTGCCTCCACGCTTACATCCACAGGGAAAGTCAATAAATCTACTTCAGGAGTATCTGGATTGTCGCCTAAAGTAATCGTTACAGGGAAGGATTGACTGGCAACTACATCGGTTTCAAGAGTATTGATGGTTCCTCTACAAGTTACAAAGTTTAAATTGGTTCCTATCGGAGAACCTGTAAAAACATCATCTTTTGAACACGATACGCTAGCGAATAAAATTCCCGTAAAAGCCAAAGATACAATTGCTATTTTCTTAATTATAATATTTTTCATTAGATTTCTTTTAAGGATTAACGTAGTTATCGTATTCAGCTAAATTCGCAGGGTTACCAAAATAACCCTCGTTCTGAGAAGTAGTTCTAAACCTGAATGCTTGTTTCATTCCTGGTGCACCTTGAACAGTGGTAGATAAGCTATAGTAATCTGCTCTGTTGCCACTAGCATCAAATGCTTCCCCATAAAAATAATATTCATCCCCATAACCAATCGTTGCAGGGTCTAAATTCAAAGCTGTCGCAATATCACTTTCGTAGACCTTTAGCTCTACAGGGAAAGAAGTGATTGTTTTTACTTTAGCAAACTCACTAGTAAAACCGAATCCATCTCTACGTTTAACATATAAATTATAGGTAACTACATTATTCGCTGGACTTGTCAAAAGCCCACCGAAATATGAATTATCTGGATCATAAGATTTTAACACCTTGTTTGTAATATCTAGTCGTACGTATAGACCTCCAACTTGAACTGGTCTAGGATCTAAACTATCGTCTTTCTGGCAAGAAGCAAAGACACCCAAAAGCAAAACTAAAATGGGTAAATAAATTATTTTTTTCATAATTACTTTCATTAGTATTTAATTTAAATCATCAAGATTTGGAACCGCCCAAAAAACTTTACGCGTTCTAACATTACTTGGCACATTTGGATTATTATTGACACAACTACCTGCATAAAAAGCAGTATTGTAAAACGCCCCAGACTCTGGTTCTAAGGTGGGTTGGAAGTTACTTGGGTAACCCGTTCTTCTATAGTTATTGTATGATTCTATACCGTTACCCCAAGTAGCAATATAGTATTCTTTAATCACCAATTCTAATTTTCTTGCGTCGTTGGAACTATCATATACAGACCCAATAAAATCAAGATATTTAGTAGTTTTAGAAGCTAAAGTAGTCGCAGACATGCCTTTAGGGTAATTCGGAAACAAAGTAGTTGATTTAGTAATTGATTGAGAAATGGCCGTATTTAATTCTGTTTTGGCATTTCCTGGAATAATTGCTTTTAGTATCAACTCCGCTTTAATGTAGTAAACCCATGACGATAAGAAAATTGGCATAATCCCTTCTCCTTTTGCACCCGCTTGACCATTCGTTTGTACAGAAGTTGGACTACCATACTCCCCTCCAATAGGATAAAGTCCTACACAAGTTCTCTTATCAGAATCTGGCGGTATCCCCGAATTATTTCCGTGATCCCTTCCCCAAAAACCACTTTCAGGAATTCCTGCTGTATTATTCCAGTTGGATACCGTGTAAGGAGTTCTTATTGTGTTATCAAAAAAAGAATTGAATTTAGGGTTGTTATAATGATCTGGTCTAGTTCTTCCAGGCAATGTAAATGTGTCGTCGTTATTTGGATTAGCATCTTGCTTGAAAAAGTAATAGTTTACCCTTGGATCACCTGGATCAGAGATTGTATTAGGGAAATCTGTTGTAGCTCCCTTTTCAGTTGTCATAGCCCACATAAAATAATTTCCAATATAGGCACCACCTCCACTTTCATATTGGTCGTTGTATAACGGGTGTCTAGAGTTCGGATTAAAACGAGCATTACCATATTGAAAAGCAAAATCTTCAGCTTTGGTATCTATGATGTTATTTTGAGTGAATATTGTGTTTATTTCATCACTCACATTCTTACCCCCAACAGTAGCCAAACGATTACAATTGTTATACATTTTAAGTTTTAATGTATTTGCCAAGGTAATCCAACTAGCTTGACTTGAATAGTATAAATCTTGCACTATCACCTGTGAATTTGTAGGTGTATTTAGTGTTACTATAGCATCGTTAAGTTCAGCAATAATACTAGCATATACGGATTCATCATTGTCAAAACTTGGTGTAATGTTATCGTTTCCTAAAAGAGATTGAGAATAAGGAATCTTACCATACATATCTACAAATGTCATCAAAATATAACAACGAATTACTTTTGAAGCTCCTAGAATATAGGTAGCATTCAACTCCGTTGCTTTTGGGTTCATTATTTTAATGGCATTCAAAATATTGTAGCCAGTACTCCATTGTCCGTTAAAATTTACCGGAGCAAAGGCATTGTCATAAGAATTACCTCCAGTCATAGCCATTTGACGAGTGACTCTTTGCGTAAAAGAATTGGTTTCGTCAACAAATTCTGGCAGTCTTAATTGAACATAATTAAAGGTATATACTGGATCTAGTAATTGTGGATTTGCAGAACTTGGATTCTCGGTTTGATCCAAATTAATAGTTTCACAGCTACTAAAAACTAGTAAAGCAGCTAGGAAAATTAAATTAATAAATTTATGATTCTTCATAATGATTAGAATGTTAAGTTAAAGTTGAATCCATAACGTTTCGCTGTTGGACCAGTCAAGTAGTCAAATCCTTGACCATTTCCTACCCCAAGACTTAGTACTTCAGGATCAAAATTTAAGTGCTCAGGGAAATTAAATGCTTTGAACCATAAATTTTGACCAACAAATGAAATTGATATTTTACCAAATGGTGTTTTTTCAATAAATTTCTTTGGTAAATTATAGGATAATGAAACTTCTCTAAGTCTTAAATTAGTGGCATCATAAATAGCTTGCTCGTTGACAAAAAATCCTGAATTATTAAATCCGTACTGAGTAAGACCAATTTGAGTAGCATTGATGTTTCCATTCTGATTCACTCCAGGAAGAACAAAAGTTCCAGAACGATCAAAATTAGTATCTTCGGTCAAACCTCTAGACAATAAAGAAGCGGCAGTTGTCGAATAAATATCGCCCCCTTTTTGGTATTCAAACTGAAATCCAAAAGTTACATTCTTATAAGAGATTTCATTGATAACTGTTGAGCGCCAATCTGCATTTGGATCACCAATAACCGACAATTCATTGTTAACTAAATAATTTCCATCACCACCAACAACATAATTTCCATTAGCATCTCTTGTAATAGAGCTACCCATAATCACACCGAAGGGCTGCCCTTCAATCGCGAAATTTCCTAAATTGGTAAATCCAGCAATCCCTAATGATTTTACTGAACCTAATCCTAATTTGTCTACTATATTCTTATTCTTTGTGAAATTAGCTGTCAAATCCCAGCTCAATCCACCTTCTTTAGCTGAACGTAAAATACCAATATTTACTCCCAATTCGATCCCTTTGTTACTTACTTGGGCAACGTTGTCGGTTGTAAAATCATATCCAGTTGACGGATCTAAGTCTCTTTCAACAATCAAGTCTGTCGAAACCTTATTGTATATAGACATATCAACTCCGATTCTGTTATTAAAGAATTTTGCTTCCACTCCAAACTCAAGCTCTTTTACTAACTCTGGCTTTAGGTTCAAATTCCCTAATTCGCTTCTTTGCGATAGTGTACTCACTACCGTTCCGTCAGAATTTATAAAAGCTCTAGTGTTGGTATCAAGACCAATCTTCGTTTTGTATGGGTCAGGAAATCCTGCGGAAGAACCATACCCTAAACGAAGTTTTAAATAATTAAGATAGTCATTCTTTTTAAGGAAACTTATTGCATCTGTTGGAACGAAGGAAAGCGAAGCAGATGGGTATAGTAATGACCTGTTTTCAGGTTGTAACGAAGAATACCAATCATTTCTTGCTTGCAAGTTTAAGTACAAATACTTTTTAAATGCAAGTGTAGAACTGGCATACAAACCAACAATATTAAAGCTTTGTCTTTCGGAATAGCCATCATGATTTTTAAAATTTTGATGCTCAACCAAACCATATAAAAACTGCTCCGTACTACTAATATAATTGAAAGTTTTTGACTCGAGTCTAGGGTTAAAACCTATGGTCCCATCAATATTCCAATTCTCATTTTTATCGAATTTTGTATCGAAATTGTAACTCACTGTATGGTCAAAAATTGTATTCTCTCTTACAGTAGTTCGCATGAAACCTTCGGTATCGAAAGGTTGACCATTTCCTTTGTTTATATAATATTTTTTAGTTTGTGTATAATTATCTAAAGCTAAACGATAACTAATATTAGACCAAGAGTTTATATCATAAGACGCTGTGAAATTTCCAAAAAATCTGCGAACAGACTCTTCATCACTTGCGTTTTTCAAAGTCCATCTAGGATTTGGAATATCTTTTCTATAATTTACAGAAGCATGTGTAGTAGGATCTTCGTAAGGCACTCCGAACAAATCAAAATTTCTTGGTGTATACAAAATGTTAGCAAATACAGATGGTGCAGCTGCATTCGAACCAAAACCAGCAGCAGTTGGAGGTGCCGTTTTATCTGTTCGAACATAGTTCATCACTGAGCTTAAGGTAAACCCATTAGACAATTTAGTTCGTCCCCCAGTACTTAAATTTAAACGTTGGTAGGTGTTATTATCAATAAAACCTACGTCTCTGGTATGACCAACACTAAGGTTGTAAGACGTTTTTTCAGATCTACCACCAATATTTAATGACGTTGTGGTTACTGCCCCCGTTTTAAAAAATGGCTTCACATTATTTTGTGGAGCATAAGGAACTGTAGCTCCTTCATACTGTGGAAATATATTTGAAAGATAAGCGTAAGGATGGGGAACTGTCCCATCAGCGGCTACTCCTTGCGTTCCTGCGGTACCAAAAGCAGGACCCCAGTTAGAGAATGCCGTCGTAAAGATATTGTCGAATCCATTACCATATTTATTTTGATAATCTGGCAAAGATGCAATTTCAGTCATGTAAAGTGATTGAGCAAATGTTACATCCATTTTCTTATTAATGTCTTTGGTGTTTCCGGACTTCGTGGTAACCAAAATAACCCCGTTTCTACCAGACGATCCGTATAAAGTTGTAGCACTTAGTCCTTTCAAAATACTGATACTTTCAATACTATTCGGATCCAAATCTAAGAAACGGCTAGAAGCGTTCGTGGAACCCTCCAAAAAGTTACCGTCACTATTGGTATCCGCATTAAATGGAACTCCATCAACCACAAACAAAGGTTGATTACTACCGGTAATTGAAGAATACCCTCTAATAATAATATTCGTTCCAGAACCTGACAAACCACTGGTTTGCTGAATATTCACCCCTGGCGCTTTTCCAGTAAGTGCTCTAGCCACATCTGTTGAAGGTTTAGAAGCAAACTCTTCAGCTTTTATAGTGGTTACAGCATAACCCAAGGCTTTCTTTTCTTTCTTGATCCCTTGACTGGTTACTACTACTTCGCCTAATTCTACACCACCATCCGATTTCATTTTCATATTAAGGACAGCCGAAGCACCAACTGGCGCTGTCACGTCTTTCATTCCTATAAAGGAAAATACCAGAATTTCTCCTGTTTTTGCTTTAATAGCATATTTCCCGTCAACATCTGTTTGAACACCGCGATTGGTGCCTTTTACAATTACATTAGCACCTGGCAATGGTCCTGTTTCATCAGATACCACACCCGTAACAGTTTTTTCTTGTGCAAACGCAAACTGCATTGATAACGCTAGTAACAGCGTAAAAATCCATTTGAACTTCGATCTCATATAAAATTTGTTTGAGTTAGTTATTCCGCAAACTTCTTAATTATTTCTTAAATAAACAAATATAAGTTCTTAATATGTGTTTTAATAAAAGTTAAAATAAATAGGGTATGCTCGAGATTCCTTCTATTAACATCAAAATGCTTTAAAAAACAGAGGCTTGTTCTGAGGATTTTTATATTTTTATCAAAATTATTCCAATGCTTCAATTGCATTTTTCAGATTACCTGCACGAAACCGGAACCGACGAAGCCGGTCGAGGTTGTCTTGCCGGACCCGTAACCGCAGCAGCGGTTATCTTGCCTCCCGATTTCGAAAATGACTTACTCAACGATTCCAAACAATTGTCAGAAAAAAATCGCTTCTTCTTAAAACCGATTATTGAATCCCAAGCGCTTTCGTTCGCTGTGACGCACATAGACCCATTACTTATAGATGAAATCAACATATTAAACGCATCCATAAAAGCCATGCAGGAATCGATTCTAAAACTACATCCAAGACCAAACTATATTATAGTAGATGGCAACCGATTCAAACCGATTGAAAATATTCCTTACAGTTGCATTGTTAAAGGCGATTCAAAATTCATGAGTATTGCCGCCGCTTCCATTTTAGCCAAAACCTATCGAGATGACTATATGAATCGAATTCACGAAGAATTTCCAATGTACAATTGGAAACAAAATAAAGGCTATCCGACCAAAGAGCATCGGGATGCGATTCGGAAATACGGCACTACGAAATACCACCGAATGAGTTTTCGGTTGTTACCAGAACAGTTGAAGTTGAATATTTGATTTATGAAGTACGCTTTTCGATTTGGGCTTCAAAGAGGTTTTGGAAATGTTTCAGAATTTTCTCTTTTACTTCCGTTTCATTGACGGTTTCTTTCCCTAATTCTACATTTAAAGAAGTGACTGCTTTTCCCTTAATTCCACAAGGAATAATATTGTCGAAATAACCCAAGTCTACGTTTACATTCAATGCAAAGCCATGCATGGTTACCCAACGGGAAGCGCGAACACCCATGGCGCAAATTTTTCTAGCAAAGGGCGTTCCTACTCCAAGCCAAACTCCAGTTTCGCCTTCACTTCTGGAGCTTTCAATTCCGTATTCTTGCAAGGTTAAGATTATAACTTCTTCTAAAAAACGCAAGTATTTGTGGATGTCGGTAAAGAAATTTTCTAAATCCAAAATGGGATAACCCACTATTTGTCCGGGACCGTGATAGGTTATATCGCCACCGCGATTGATCTTATAAAAAGTCGCTCCTTTGGCTTCCAGCTGTTTTTCGGATAAAAGCAAATTCGACAAATCGCCGCTTTTCCCTAAAGTATATACGTGTGGATGCTCGACAAACAAAAAATGATTCGGCGTTTGCAGTTGCAATTCTTCTCTTCGGTTTTTGATTTTTAGATCAACGATGGCTTTGAAAATAGATTCTTGATAGTCCCAAGTTTCCTGATAGTCTTTTAATCCTAAATCTTGAAGCTGGATGATTTTGTTCATATTCGATTGCATGAGCGACAAAGTTACAAAAATTGAATGTTGCCTAGTACTAAACAAATATTGAATTTTAAAACCCCGCCCTAGCCCAGGTTGCAGTGGAAATCCTTTTTATTTTTTCTTTAAAAATGAAAAGATTGCAGCGGAAAACTGGAACTAGCTCCTAATTATACTCCTCAAACTTTGCACGTGGGAAACTTTGCAACTCTAAAACTTATAAAGTATCTTTGCCCACTTAAAACTGGAACATCATGGCCTTATCCGAACAAGAAATCTTACGCCGAGAAGCACTCACCGAATTGCGGAATTTAGGAATCGATCCTTATCCCGCTTCCGAATTTGTAACTACGGCACATTCGACCGAAATCCTTGAAAACTTTGAAAAATTCGACGGAAAAGAAGTCGTTCTTGCCGGACGATTGATGGGAAAACGCATCATGGGAAAAGCTTCGTTTGCCGAATTGAAAGATTCAGAAGGACGGATTCAGATTTATGTTTCGCGCGATGATATTTCGGATGATGAAGAAAAAACCATGTACAATGTCGTCTTTAAAAAACTCTTGGATATTGGCGATTTTATTGGCGTTCGCGGAACGGTTTTTAAAACCCAAGTCGGTGAAATTTCAATTCACATCTATGGTTTGACGGTTTTAGCCAAAGCCTTAAAACCATTGCCTGTTGTAAAAATTGATGCCGATGGAAAAGCGCACGATGCTTTTGCCGATCCGGAACAAAGATACCGCCGTCGTTATGTGGATTTAACCGTAAACGACCACGTCAAAGAAACGTTTGTCAAAAGAACAAAATTGTTTAATGCCATGCGCAGTTTCTTTAACGAACAAGGCTATTTGGAAGTGGAAACTCCCGTTTTGCAACCCATTCCAGGTGGTGCTGCCGCGCGTCCTTTTATCACGCACCACAACTCACTAGACATTCCATTATATATGCGAATTGCGAATGAATTGTATTTGAAACGTTTGATCGTAGGCGGATTTGAAGGCGTGTATGAATTTTCAAAGAACTTCCGAAACGAAGGGATGGACCGAACGCACAATCCCGAATTTACGGCTATGGAAATCTATGTAGCGTATAAAGACTACAATTGGATGATGACCTTCACTGAAAATTTATTGGACTATTGTGCTGTTGCTGTTAATGGGACTTCGGAGGCGACTTTTGGCGAACACCAAGTCAGTTTTAAAGCGCCGTATGCCCGAGTAACCATGACTGATGCTATCAAACAATTTACCGGTTTTGATATTTCCGGTAAAAGCGAAAGCGAATTGTTTGAAGCCGCAAAATCGATGGGAATTGAAGTCGATGCCAC
>CALPUN020000024.1 GCA_943326765.2 Bifidobacterium breve
ATAAAATCATACACAGGTGTCAAATTAGTTTTACCAGCCTTTGTGATTACTGAGAAATTCTTTAAGTGCATGTCTTCATTACCAGTTATAAAACAAAATAAAATTCTTTTAAAAAAATCTGCTTTTTCTATAGCTGGAAAAGTACAATATTCTTCAATTACCTTGACTAATTTTTCCATGGTGTAATTGTACTTAGTATCTCTAGAATTTCCAGTCAATTGCGCAAAATCCTCTGTTGCATGTTTTTTCCCTCTGCCATATCTATCAAATCTTTTGATAAAATAGGACAAACTACCATCTTTTGAATAAATCAAACCATGCAGAGGAACATCAAGTCCATAAACTTTTGCCATTTTCATTGTAACGTCTTCATTTTGTGGAAGCTCAGGAAAAATATCGTTTTGTGGTTTTATTATATAATTTCCAAACTGATCTACAATTTCAAATTGTTGGTTTACGACCGAAATTACAGCACTTAATTTAGGTTGGACACCTTGAATAGACAATTTCTTTGCACGATTAGCGGCTTCTTGTCTTTGTTCAGCAGCAGAAAATGGCAAATCATTTAAAACAGTTAGTTTGGGAGCAATCATAGCAAGTCCTTTTAAACTGTATTTTTCAGTTCCACATAATTCATAGGTAATTGGACATCTATTCATCTTGCAACTCTTTTACTGTTACTGCGCCAACTAAATCATTTCCAGTTGAAATTAGTTGTGAGAAATAATCATTTTTATCAATTTTTCCAATTTTTAAAAGACCCTCAAGCATTATCCCCTCTGGTAACAAACCCTCAAAAAATGATGGGAATTTGTCAAATGAGTAAATCATTGAGGATATTGGCATTGTTAATGAAACTGCATCCCCTTCATAATTTTTATCATATACAAATTGAAAAACTTTAGAGTCATTTTCACTCAACACCCCTGCCCTTTTATTATGAACTAAAATAATTGCTTTCCTCATAATCATTTATCCATCGGACTTTTAAATTGTACTTCAATATTCAATACCTTAATGACAGTTAATAGATTATTCCAGCTAACAGTTGTTTTATTTTTTTCAATATCAAAAACCGTTGTCTTTCCTACTCCTGCAAGATTTGCCAATTGCAATTGGGTTAATGCTGCTTTCTTACGATGCTCTTTTATAAAGAGTCCTAAATCAAAATTATTCATATTTTACCGTTTAAGCAGTAAATGTAATGCATTTTGTAAAATAATCATACGTTTCACAGTTAAAACTATGTTTTTTTACTGCTTAGACAGTAATTTTAATCGAATTTAAGAAAAAGCAACCTGATTAATTACTATTGATACTAAATTACTGTTAAGGCGGTAATTAGATTATAAAGTTTCTAAAGCATACATACGATCGAATACAAAGCATAGAAGAAAAGAAACTTGGAATAAAGCAGAAATAAGTTACTGTTAAAAGAAAAGAAGACTTTATTTTCTTTTAGGTAAAGATTTCCACAGACCAAAAAAGAATAAAAATCAAATGAGCCATTTTCATTTTTAATTAAATAAAAATTGTTATTGTGAATAGGGATTTATTTGGTTATTTTTTTATTTAAAAGTTGTAAATCCGATAGGAAAAAGTTCAAGATAACTCCTCTTTTATGGACAAAAAGTAAACAATTCGATTGAAGTCGATAATTGTCCACTTTTTTTTAGAATAGTAAATAGGGTTGATTACGACCAAAGAAATCTACTGCAAGATACTCCGTAAATACTGCATCATAAACACATTAGTATCCCATTGATTACTGAGCGCTTGCTGCGAATAAGGTGCTGTGGGCATATACGGTACTGGGCCAAACTCGGGCGTTATGGTAAATTGGGATTGCCCAGCCAATTTTCTCATAGCAATGATTTGCTGCCACCAAGTCGCGAATTCTTGCAAATGGCCTTGCCACTCCGGCGCTTGAGGGTCATTAACCTGTGGACCTTGCTCAAAGCCCACGCGTGCATGAATGTGCGCCACATGAGGCATAATTTGATGTAGTATTTCCTGTTGGTCCGCAAGCATACTCTCCGAAACGGTACAGAAATGAGAAAAATCTCCAACAAGCTCTATTTCCGGAAATTTTTTGAGGTAAGGAATTAGGGAAGCCGCATGAAAAGAAAAACGTCCTCTATGCGTTTCGTGAAGTATTCGTGTGCCATTTTTTGCTGAAAAATTCATCGCAGCATCAATAATCCGACAGTTGTCGTCAAAAGAAAAATAATCCTTACCCGTATGTGAATTAATAAATAACGGCTGTAAATCGGCAAGTTTCCGATAGTTCTCTTCCATGATTTGAATGTGCGCTGTTACGGTATCCTGCTTAGGAAAAGGAAGTTGTAAAGTGATAAAATAAAAATCAGGTTTTTCTTTTCTAATCGCATCAATAGCAATAAGAAATTCTTTGGTGATACTATCGGTCGGCGTTAGAAATAATTCGGCTCCGTCAAGTCCAGCAGTATTTATATCTTTAATAAACTGTGAAGGAGACAAATGATCGCTACCCCAATAAGAAAATGAATATTTAATCTGCATATATAATTTTTAAAATCCTTTTAAAGTAGTCATGTCCCTTTGCAACCAGTTTTCTTCAGGGTATTTCGCATTACTGTCAATCGTGTGGATGGCATAAGCCTGACGCGATTTCCCACTAGTATTGGGCAAACTATAATGCGGTAACAAACCATCTAAGACAATACAACTACCCTTTTTGACTTCAAGCGGAATCATGCCTTCCATCGAAAGAGGTTCTTCATCAAAAATATGCATCTCTGTTCCTCCCGAAGACTTTCGCTTGAACCAAGAACGCAAACTAGTATTGTGTCCGCCTGGTCTTGCCCAGAGACATCCATTTTCAATCGTTGCATCTTCTAGTGCAAACCAAAATCCAATGCAAGATTTAGGCTCGGTATACAAAAAGGTAGCATCCTGGTGCACATCAACTACACCACCAATTTTGGCATGTTTTAGTATCAGCATACTTTGGATAATTACGGATGTTTCCCGTTTCAATGCAGTGGCTAATTTTTTTAATTGAGGGGAACGAGAAAACTTTTCAAAAACAGGATCAAGATCATGTAAGGCATGTCCGATTTTGTTCAGAGAATGGAAAAGATCATTTTTAAGTTGGCCATTCTCGTCAAAAGCATCTTTTTCAAAAAAATAACAAATGGCATCTCCAGAATTTAGAAAATAGTCATCGGATGTTCTCGTTTGTTCATTGGTTTGAAAGACCGAAGGATGACCTTCAAAATTATAACTGTTAGAAAGTTCTTCCCCTCTTTTCATGACAGCATCACATTGAGCGGCTGTATAAAAATCGTCAAGAATCAAATATCCATCTCTATTAAATTGATCATATAATGTCATGATACACTATTAAAATTAAAAAAAATGCTTTAAAAGGAAAGCGTTGAACCTTTACAAAATTGGTTAAAAATACAATAAAAAATTAGCATTCTTGATTACCCTTACACTTTTGTCTCCCGCTAATAACACAATGCCACAGCAATTCTAGCCGCCATTTTCGCATTGTTCTTAATCAGTTCAATGTTGGCTTCTAAACTTTCTCCTTGGGTATGATCGGCAATGTATTTTAGCAAGAATGGTGTTACTTTTTTGCCGGTTATTTTTAGTTTTGAGGCCTCGGCTAGTGCTGCTAGAATGTGATTTTCTATCGCTTCTTGTTCCATTTCGAATTGACTAGGAATAGGATTTGCTATCAAAACCGATCCTTTTAAATTCAAATCCCATTTGACTTTCAATAGTTTGGCTATAGCTTCTGGAGAATCCAATCGTAAAGGCGATTGAAAACCGCTTTTCGAAGAATAAAAACTTGGAAATTCATCCTGCCCATAAGTCACTACAGGAATTCCGATGGTTTCCATATACTCTAGTGTCATTCCGATATCCAGAATAGATTTTACACCGGCGGCTATGATGGCTACGTTGGTTTGTCCCATTTCGGTTAAATCGGCTGAAATGTCCATGGTCTCGGAAGCACCGCGGTGCACACCTCCTATTCCACCCGTTGCAAAGATTTTAATGCCTGCCAACGAGGCAATTCTCATGGTGGCTGCTACGGTTGTGGCCCCTGGCAATTGGTTTGAAATCACGTAAGGCATGTCTCTCAAACTGACTTTCCATACGTTTTGTGTTTTCCCGAAATATTCTAAGTCGGTTTCTGATAAGCCTATCAAGCATTTACCATCTCTAATGGCTATGGTGGCGGGTACTGCGCCATTTTTCCGAACCACTTCTTCAACCAATTTAGCAGTTACTACGTTTTGAGGCCAAGGCATTCCGTGTGAAATAATGGTTGATTCTAGCGCCACAATAGGTAGCTTATGATCTATGGCATGTTGAACTTCTGGGCTGATTTGAATGTAGTCTTTAGGAATCATGGTAATAGGTTTTCTTTACTTTTATAAGTTTTTCTGACGTGATCTTTAGATTGACTGCTCCTTTTACTTGCAATACTTGGAAGGCTAAAGCATGCCCTAATTGCATAGAAGTGAGCTCCGATTTTCCGGTAACATAGCCATAAACCCAACCTGCTACGGCGGCGTCACCGGCACCAGTGCTGTCGAGGATGTCTATGTTTGGAACCCCTAGACTACTTGTTTGTGTAGGGTCATATAAAACGGAACCGTTGTTCCCTTTGCTTAACCATATTTTGGTCACTCCTCGTTCCTGAAGGTGCTTTACAAGTTGTATTTCATCTTTCGTTTCTAGTGTGGCAATGGCGTGAAGTTCAGCTTCATTGGGTGAAATCATTAATACTCCGTCCAAATTTAATCTGGCTAATTTAGCTGCTTTGGGTATCGAAACTGGTTCGATAATCAGATCTTTTTGATGTCTTCTAGCAAAATCGATAAGCCATTGTAGGGATTCGGAACTTAGGTTGGTATCCATAATGATTAAATCGGCTTTTTGAATGCTATCCGATTTAGTTTCTAGAAAAGCAGGCGTTAGGTATTTCTCGGATATATCTTGGCAAACCGAAACATACAAATTGCCATTAGCATCTAAAATAGATACATATTTTCCGGTGGTATCTTCGACGAAAAGAGTGTCTTGCCACTTGATACCCCTTTTTTGAAATTCTTCGGTTATGAAACGCCCATCGGCATCGGTTCCTAGTGCCGTGATGCAAGTTACTTCTACTTTTAATAAAGCAAGGTGCTGCATAATATTACTAACAACACCTCCAATACTACTGGTTTTACTTGCCGGATTTGAGGTATGGGGAACTATAGTTTGATCGCAGAAATACAATTCATCTATTAAAGTTGCTCCGATACACAAAACCGATTTAGTCATCAACAAATATAAACAAAGTAGACAAAATAGTACTTTTAGAAATTGTCTTTTACTATTTTTTTTGAATAAACTACTATGCTACTTTCTAAAAAGGCAATTTTGGTGGTTTATTTTTTTTCTAATGTTCTAATATAATTGACCAATTTCCACCGTTGTTCTTCCGTAAGCAATTCTTCATACGAAGCCATGGGTGATTTTCCTTCGGTGATTTTCCAAAAAATAGCCCCGTCGGTTTGGTGAAAAACATCAAATCCTAAAAAGTTAGCAGGTCGTGGATCTAAAGTATTGCCCGCTTCGCCGTTACCGCGTCCTTGCACTCCATGACACAATACACACATTTGATCAAATAAATCCTTCCCTTCTTCGGTAGCTTTTGCATCACCTTTAAAAGGATTTACAATGCTATTACTATATTTTGGCGCTACCCAACCTGCATCCTGAGCTTTGATAGAAGTTTGACCGATCAAGAGTACCACTAGTACTGCAAATAATGAAAAGCTACTTTTCATGGTATTAGAATTAATAATTTCATCTATCGAAATTACTGCTAATACCCCGTAAATAAAATGATAATTATCACCTTACTAAAATGCCTTATTCGAACGTACCTCCATATTTTAAAGACTATCAGGTGAGACCACTTCCCCAGTCCACTGCATCATACCCCCTAAGAGATTATAAGTATTTTCAATTCCCAGTTGATTCATAATATTGCAGGCTTGTGCACTTCTTCCTCCAGCTTTGCAGTAGACATAATAGTTTTTGGACTTATCCAATTCTTCTACTTTATAAATAAAACCTTGTCCTTTGTAGAGGTCGATGTGAATTGCATTGGGAATTATTCCTTCTTGGCACTCCTCTTCGGTTCTGACATCAATTAGTACAGCATTCGCATCTTTTTCTAATTGTGCTGCCCATTCTTGTTGTGATAAATCCATAATTTTTTTTTTCAAAATTACAGATTTCTGTTTAAAAAATACCTTCACTAAAGCCGTACTTTTTTAACATTAAAATAACACAACATTTGTATATACAATTAATAACTATATTAGATTTGTACCTACAAATTTTAGATTTGGAATTATGAAAATTGAAGACATTATAAAATCAAGTATGGAAATAAATCCGTCAAAAAAAGTGGTGCTCAATATTCTTTTCACTCAAAATGTAATTCAGGAAGATTTCAACGAAATTTTAAAGCCTTATGATGTGTCGGGGGAACAATACAATGTATTGCGCATCTTAAGAGGTCAAAAAGGAAATCCAGCCAATATGTGTGTTATTCAAGAACGCATGTTAGCGAAGACCAGCAACACTACCCGATTAGTTGATAAATTATTATTGAAGGAGTTAGTCACTAGAGAAGTTTGCCCAGTCAATCGTAGAAAAATTGAAGTACTGATTACCAAAAAAGGATTGGCTGTTTTAGAAGCCTTAGATCCAAATGTAATTGCTCATGAACTGCGATTTGCTTCCAATTTGACTGCAGCAGAACTGGAACAACTCAATTCTTTACTAGAAAAATACCGAACATTAAATTAACAAAAATTATATGAAAACGTTTCTTGAAAATCAAAACTGGCGTTATGCTACCAAAAAATTTGATGCTGCCAAAAAAATATCTGCCGCTGATTTAGATTTTTTAAAAGAAGCTATTCGCCTAAGTGCCTCTTCTTATGGTTTGCAATTGTTCAAAGTCTTTATCATTGAAAACCCAGTCCTTCGCGCTACATTGCAACCTGCTGCTTGGGGCCAAAGTCAAATTGTAGAAGCTTCTCACCTCTTCGTTTTTGCGAATCAAACTAAAGTAGATGCTAGTGATATCGATGCCTATTTAGAAAATGCTATTGCTCAAAGAAGCTTGCCTGCTGGTGCGTTAGACGGATACGGTGACTTTATGAAAGGGGCTATTACGCCGTTACCAGACGATGCCAAAGCGGTTTGGACTGCCAAACAAACTTACATTGCCTTAGGAAACTTGATGGCTGCTGCCGCAGAATTGAATATTGATACGACTCCGATGGAAGGTTATGATACTGCTCAATTCAATGAAATCCTAGGTTTCGATAAATTGAATTTAAATGCCGCTGTAGTTGCTGCCATTGGCTACCGTCATGAAGAAGACGCTACACAGCACTACAAAAAAGTGAGAAAATCAAACGAAGATTTATTCGTAACGCTATAATTAATCCCTTAAAAATAATTAGTACTAATTTAAACAAATTTTAAAAATGAAAAATTTCAAATCGATTGCCATTGCTTTACTAGTAACCTTATCTTTAGGAACGGTAACCGCTCAAAACAAAAAAATTGACCTTACTAAAAGTAGCGTGAATTGGTTAGCTAAAAAAGTAACCGGAAAACACAACGGAACCGTAAACTTCAAAGAAGGCACTTTGGTTTTCAAAGGAGACAAATTAAAAGGAGGTTCTTTTACTGTTGATATGACTTCATTGACTTCAACTGATTTAACAGGAGAATACCAAGGAAAATTAAACGGTCACTTAAAATCGGATGATTTCTTTGGCGTTGAAAAATTCCCAACGGCTACTTTAGGGTTTAAAAAAATTGCTGAAAAATCAGCTGGTGTTTACACGGTAACTGCTGACTTGACTATCAAAGGAAAAACTCTTCCGGTAACTTTTGATTTAAATGTGAAAGGAAATACGGCTACTACTACTTTCAACATAGATCGTACTAAATACGATATCAAATATGGTTCTGGAAGCTTCTTCGACAATCTTGGAGACAAAGCCATCGATAATGAATTCGAATTGAACGTTACTCTTCAATTCTAATAACAGTGAATAATTGTTATGAAAAAAATAGTTGTAATAGATAATTACGATAGTTTTACTTACAACCTCGTTCACTATTTGGAAGATTTAGGTGCCGAGGTTGCTGTTTTTAGAAACGACGAATTTGAAATGGACGAGCTGAAAGCTTTTGATAAAATTTTGCTTTCACCAGGACCTGGAATTCCTGATGAAGCGGGTTTGCTGAAGGAAGTAATCAAAACCTACGCAGCTTCTAAGAGCATTCTTGGCGTTTGCCTAGGACAACAAGCTATTGGAGAAGTTTTCGGCGCAAGCCTCTTTAACCTTAAAAAAGTCTATCACGGAGTAGCAACGACTATCAAAGTTATCGTTGACAACGAGCCGCTATTCAACGAATTGGAAAAACAACTAGAAGTCGGTCGCTATCATTCATGGGTAGTCAATACCCATGATTTTCCAGATGTTTTAGAAGTTACTTCGGTAGATGAAAACGGACAAATCATGTCGCTACGCCACAAAACGTTTGATGTAAAAGGAGTGCAATTTCATCCTGAAAGTGTGCTGACACCAAACGGAAAAAAAATCTTAGAAAACTGGGTCCATAATTAAATGTCTCTTTAACCAATTTAAGGAGCAATCCCTATAAAAAAAGCCTCAACCGACTCATCAATTACTAAATCCTTTCCAAAGCGAAAGCCAAAATAGTTTTGAAAACATCTCCAATAGGGATTATTATCCGAGTCAAATTGCTAGCTTTATAACGGTGTATATGATATGAAATAGTATCCTTAATTAATTGGCGGGGTTTCGTGAAGGGTTTTAGAATTGTACATTATCATCGATTTATCCAATTACAATACTACCGATTTGTGCGGAACGGGTGGCGATGGAAAAGACACGTTTAATATTTCTACATTAGTACCAAAAGTAAATTCTTCTTTTCCTAAACACCAATTGCTGGGTGTTTTTAAATCAAATCATTTTCGATAAAAAACAAGAAGTTGCATTAAAGAAAACCATCTTTAAATCACAACTTAATCAATGTCTTATTGATTACACTTCAAACCTCCGAGCAGCGCATTTGCTATATTAATTGTGTTTCCGATGGTTTTATTTACATGGTTTCGGCTTCTAGTGTGACCGGAAATCAAACGGTTTCGGAATTAGCGATAGCAACACTTTTAGTCAAGTTACAAAGCACGCGAAAGGTGCTATCATTGGTAGTGCATTCATAAAAAACTTGACTGAAAATGGTGTCGAGAGCATTGAATACTTTGTTAGCAGTATTCGCTCTTAAGCCATTTTAAGCAATAGTATCTAATTGTTAATATTGCGTTAAAAAAAATCAAACATTTGTTTAAATTAAACAAACGTTTAATTTTGTGCTCAATTAAAAATAGCGCTTCCCATGACCGATTTTAATGACAAACAAATTCACATTCTTCAAGTAGCCGAAAAGCTATTCGCTGAAAAAGGATTTGATGGCACTTCTATCCGAAGCATTTCTAAAGAAGCAAAAATTAATATTGCCATGGTGTCGTATTATTTTGGTTCCAAAGAAAAATTACTAGAAAGTTTGATCTTTCTTAGAACACAAGATTTGAAAGTGCGTTTGGAAAACCTGTTTCATGAAGCGTTAAGTCCGGTTCAAAAAATTGAGAAATTCATCGAATTGTATATTGACAAAATCAACCGCAACCGCCACATGTACCAAATCCTTCATTTTGAAGTTTCGTATAAAAAAAGAGCCCTAGATTTAGAAGCCTTCACTTCGGTTAAAAAAGGAAACTTAGCTTCTTTAACTAAAATTATCGAAGAAGGGCAAGCGCTCCATATATTCAAAAAAGACATTACTATTCCACTGATTATACCCACTATTTTGGGAACCTTTTTTCATTTTCAAACCAACAAAACTTTTTTTGTAGAAGTGCTGCATTTGAATACCGAAGAAAAATTCAATCACTACATCAAAAACGAATTGACACAACACATTCAACAAACCATTAAATCACTTATTCTCCATGAAAAGTAATTCCATTTTGGTTCTCTTGTTGTTCCTCTTTGGGATAATGAGCAGCCAAGCCCAAAAAACAACCAGTATGTCTTTGCACGACGCCGTGGCTTTGGCATTGGAAAAAAGCAATGAAGTAGCTGTCGCGTCCTCCAAAGCCACCACCAAGAAATTAGAATTTGAAGCGGTGAAGAACAATCGCTACCCCGATTTTAAAGTTTCTGGACAATACATGCGTTTAACCAATGCCAATATTAAACAAACGGGAAAATCGAGTTCTACAACAACTACGCCTTCCAGCTCTCAAAGCTCCGACAGCCCAAAAGTGAATCAATTGCTTCTTGGTCAAGCCAATTTGAATTTGCCCTTATTTTCAGGTTTCAAATTGAAGAACAGCATTGCTGCTTCTGAAAATGTTTATGAAGCAGAAGTGTCGAATAGCGCGTATACTAAGGAAGAAACTGCTATGAAAGTTATCGAATTCTACGCCGATTTGTACAAAGCACAAAAATCAGTAGCCCTTTTGAAAGAAAGTTTAAAAAGCGGCGAACAACGGGTTACCGATTTTAAATCGCTAGAAGAAAATGGGATCATTGCTCGCAACGATTTGCTCAAAGCGCAATTGCAGCTTTCGAAAACCCAATTGTCCCTAGAAGAATCAGATAAGAACGTCAAAATTCTGAATTACTATTTGGTCACTTTACTGAAATTAACTCCGGAAACTTTGATTGTCGTGAGTCCGGACAATATTGACCCGAATTTGTTCACCAACACTCCAAAAACAGAAGCTGAAGCTTTGCAAAACCGTAAAGATTTAGAGGCCGCGCGACTCTTAGGAAAAGCCAGTGCTGCCCAAATTAAAGTAGCCAAAAGTGGTTATTACCCATCGTTAGCTTTTGTAGCTGGATATACGGCGTTAGATTTACAAAATGTGGTGACCGTTGGTAATGCGGTTAATGTTGGACTTGGATTTTCCTACAACGTTAGTTCGCTTTTCAAAAACGGGAAGGAAGTGGCTGCAGCCAAAAGCAGAGCTCAAGAAGCGCAACAAGAAGAAGCCCTATTGACCGATTCTATCAAATTGGAAATCTTCAAAGCCAAAGAAGAGTACGAACTCGCTACCAAACAAGATCAAGTCTACAGCGAAGCCGTGGTTCAAGCTACTGAGAATTACCGAATTGTAAAAGACAAATACGATAACGGCCTTTCCAATACCAATGATTTATTGGATGCCGATGTAGAACAATTGGGTTCTAAAATCAATCAGGCTTACGCCAAAGCAAATGTGGCTTTAAAATATTATGAATTATTAAATGCTTCAGGGCAAGTGCTACAATCGTTCAACCTTACCAAAAACTAAATCGAAACCCATCATGGAAAAGAAAAAAACCAATAAAAAATTCGTAATTATTTTCACTGTTTTACTATTGCTAGGTGGAACTTACGGCGTGTATAAATACGTGCATTCCCTTACTCACGAAACTACGGATGATGCTCAAATTGAGAAAAACATGAATCCAATAATCCCTCGCGTGGCAGGATATGTTACGAAAGTTTACATAAAAGACAACGATTTTGTAAAAAAAGGAGATACTTTATTCACGATTGACAACAAAGATTATTTGGTAAAAGTAGAAGATGCTAAAGCGGCGCTGATTGCTGCTGAAGGCAATTTCGCGGCTTCCAAAGCCGATATTGAAAGTGCTTCAGCTAATATTGCGGTTTCGGATGCCAATGTGCAATCGGCCGGCGGTACTATTGAAACCGCTAAAATTCGATTGGGTCGCGTTAGTAATGATTTTGACCGTTATAACAATTTATACAAAAACCACTCAATTACCAAGCAACAATTCGAGCAAGCTTTAGCTGCGAAGCAAGAAGCTGAAAGTCAGTTGCGTATTTTGAAAGAGCAACAAAAAGCTAGTGCTTATCAAAAATCGGTAATCGTTGCTAAATCAAATGTTTCTACCAAACAAACGGAAGTAGCTGCGGCCAATATCAAACGAGCGCAAGCCATGTTGGATGCTGCCATTTTGAATTTAGATTATACCGTAATTACGGCTGCTATTGATGGGCAGGTATCTAAAATCAGCATTCAACCGGGACAATATTTACAACCGGGACAATCCTTGTTTTACATTATTAACAATGCTGAAGCATGGGTTATCGCCAATTTCAAAGAAACACAATTGAACAAAATGGTTATTGGACAGAAAGTGACTTTAAAAGTAGATGCGTATCCCGATAGCAAATTTGAAGGAACCATTACCTCTTTTTCTCCAGCAACGGGTGCAAGATTTTCATTGTTACCGCCAGACAATGCCACCGGGAATTTCGTAAAAACCATTCAACGTTTGCCCGTTAAGATAAGTTTAGATGCGAGTAATGATGTAGAAAAAATCAAATTACTACGACCCGGAATGAATGTGGATGTAGACGTTCATTTAAATTAGAAACCATTTTAGATTTGGGATATAGGATTTCCCAAATCGTAAATCCTACCTCGTATATCGTAAATCAAATATCGTAAATCAAATGACAGTCGGAGAAGATGATTTAGTAGAATACGGTTTCAGAAGAGCCATCATAACCATAACTGCAGTGCTTTGCGCTTTGTTGGAAATTGTCGATACCACCATCGTAAACGTTGCGTTAACGAACATGCGAGGTAGTCTTGGCGCTACCTTAACCGATGTTGCTTGGGTAATTACAGCGTATGCGATTGCGAATGTCATTGTAATTCCGATGACGAGTTGGTTGTCGCAACAATTTGGAAGACGAAATTATTTTGCCGTCTCCATTATCATTTTTACCACCGCTTCATTTTTGTGTGGTAATGCCGATAATATATGGGAATTGGTCGCCTTTCGATTCATTCAAGGTCTTGGCGGTGGTGCTTTATTAGTCACCGCTCAAACCATTATTACGGAAAGTTATCCCATTGCTAAACGAGGAATGGCTCAAGCGATATACGGAATGGGCGTTATTGTTGGCCCTACTTTAGGACCTCCATTAGGGGGGTATTTGGTAGATCATTTTTCTTGGCCTTATATCTTTTATATCAATATTCCTATTGGGATTGTCGCTACGTTCTTGACCTTAACTTATGTAAAGAGTCCAAAATATGGCGAGAAACTAAAAGCCAATCAAGTCGATTGGTGGGGTATTGTTTTCCTGGCGTCCTTCATCGGTTCGCTACAATTTGTGCTGGAACACGGGCAACAAGATGATTGGTTCAATGATGATTTAATAGTAACCTTAAGTATTGTGAGTGTTGTTGGATTCTTATTATTTATCTGGCGAGAAATGACTTACAAACACCCGATTGTCAACCTGAGTGTTTTGAAAGATGGGAATCTGAGAATCGGTATTGTCATGTGTTTCATCTTAGGTTTTGGTTTGTATGGTTCTACGTTAATTATTCCAATCTATACCCAATCTATTTTAGGTTGGTCTGCTACTGATGCGGGATTATTATTGATTCCTGGTTCGATTGCGACTGCTTTCATGATGCCAATTATTGGGAACTTAATTCAAAAAGGAGTACCGCAAGGCTATATGGTTGGACTCGGATTTTTAGTATTCTTTTGCTTTACTTTTTGGATGTACAACGTAATTACACCAGATACTGGTGTTGAAAACATGTATTGGGCTTTAATCCTAAGAGGTGTTGGTTTGGGATTATTATTTGTTCCAATAACCACTTTATCGCTCTCAACTCTGAAAGGTAAAAATATAGGGGAAGGCGCAGCTTTTACGGGTATGATCAGACAGTTGGGCGGTTCCTTTGGAATTGCAATCATTACCACAGGAATCACTCGATTTACTCAAGAACATCGGGTCAATTTAGTTTCGCACTTGGATGTTAACCGTATCGAAGTACAACAACGGGTGCTTCAATTGCAAAGAGGATTTCAGTCGAAAGGATTTAGTGTCAATGAATCTTTAAATAAAGCATATCAAGTGCTTGAATACGGCGTTTTCAGACAAAGTACCGTTTTATCCTATATGGACATCTTCTTGTATTTGGGGATTTTATTTTTATGCTGTATTCCGATAGTTCTCTTAATTAAAAAAGGAAAAAAAATTAAATAAATCCAGTGAACGCCAAATACTAATGCCGTATTTTTTTTTTGAACAACGTTCTGTTTTTAGACAATTATTCCTATATTTGATTGAAAATAAATTGGTTATCTAATTTTTTACTTGATTAATATGGGCTTTTTCAGAAACAATACCCGAAGAATACTACAAGAATTCAAAAGTACAAGTGACTACAATGCGGAAGATTTAAGTAAGGATATAAAGGAATCCTTTGAAGAATTAAAATCCGATTACGAGGAATACAGTACCGTGTTACCCGAATTTTTAGAATTTGCCTCCGAATTAAAATCAAAATTAAACAGTTCAGAAACCGAGAAGCTAGAAGAGTTTTCTTCTAAACTGCATAAAGTGAATCGCTGCGCTAAAAACGGTATCGAAGCCTTGCGAGGTTTATCATTGCATCAGAAAAAAATAACCAAAGAAAATCAATTACTCTTTGAAGAATTTGAATAAAAAAAATCCTGTCGAATGTGACAGGATTTTTTTTTAAGCTCTTAATTTTGCTTTAGTGTTTTTAGGAACTCCTGCTTTGTTCAACAAAATTCCGGTGGATTTTAACTGAACAAACGCTTTGGTCACATACAAGAAGCCTTTATAGTCGTTGGTTTGTCCCCAAGAATTTTTTACCTTATAGTATTCTTTTCCGTTTTGATCTTTGGCCAAACCAACGATTTGCATCGCGTGATCATCCGTTGTAGTCAAGGTATACAATCCATTCAATCGCAAATCTTCTGTTACTACTTTTTCAGGACTTGGCCCATCAAAAAGAGTTTTTCTTTGCTCAGCCGTAATACCATCCAAATCATCCACATTAGGCACATAAGCTACTCCGTTTTTCCAACTGAAATAAGGTTCTGAAACGTCAGATGACCAGGCAATAGTATAACCTTTCGTTAACGCATAATCAATAATATCCGTCATTTCAGTCATCGGTACGTTATACAATTGCTCATAACTCCAATTATCCGGCACTGGTAAAACCATTTTTTGGTAATATGGACTGTCTTTATAAGAAGAAAATTCCATATAATCATCGGGATTAATTCCAACAACTTCTTTAGCAAACGTTTGTGGTGTGTATGTTTTTCCTGCATAAGTAAAACTTTGCGGTAGTTTCCCTAGTTTTTCATCCATATAGTTGTCGATATTCGCTACCCAAGACGCTCCTTTTGTGGTACTTGAATTTTTGATATAGTCGTCTAAAATCGATTTGAATTTTTCTTGAAATTCATCTGATTTCAGAGTTCCTTTTCCATAATCTTCTAGGTTATAGGCTTGCTGTGGCATCGCCCCATACTTGCGCAACATATTCATGACATCATGTGTTTCGCCTCCATCACCTAATCCTAAATTCCCATTAAAGAGGATATAGTTTCTGGCTTTACTCAAATACACGTGACGAGCTGCAAAAATTTCAGCTAAATCAATAGGAGTTTTTCCGTTTTTGATCATTTCCGATTCTAAGAACGAATTACCGGAATAACTCCAACACGTTCCTGCTGAACCTTGGCTCTTAACGGAAGTGTTTTCTATAGTAATAATTTCTTTAAATTCGAATTTAGAATTGACAGATGCATTTCCGATCACTTTCTTAATCAATTCATCTTGAGCAAACAAACTCAAGGAGCACAAAATTCCTAGGAAAATATAACTTCTTTTAAACATGGTTTTTTTTATTTTAACGACCGTAAATGTAATAAAATACTAGAATACAGGAGCTTAATTAACAATATATTTGTGATTCCCTAGCGTGTAAAAACTAAAGTGTTGCCTTTACTCAAATTGGCATCAAAACGATACCCTTCATAGTGAAATCCTTTCAAATCATCTGCAGTTTCAGCTTGAGTGTCGATGATATAACGCACCATTAAACCTCTGGCTTTCTTAGCAAAAAAGCTGATCATCTTTAGTTTCCCATCTTTTGAATCTAAAAATTCTGGTGTAATTACCGGCACTTTTAGCCCTTTGGTGTCAATCGCCGAGAAATATTCATTACTAGCTAAATTAACAAACAATTCGCCTTCCTTCAATTCTTTATTTAAAGCGGTCGTGATGGTTTTCTTCCAAAAATCATAAAGATTTTTCGATTCGCCTATAGCGATTTTAGTTCCCATTTCAAGGCGGTAGGGCTGCATCAAATCTAATGGTTTCAACAATCCGTATAATCCGGAAAGAATTCGCAAACGGTCTTGCAATAACGGTAGTTTTTCTAACGGAATTGATTTAGCATCCAATCCAATATAAACATCCCCGGCAAAAGCATAAACCGAAGGCCTTGCATTTTCAGGTGTAAAAGGAGTTTTCCAAGTTTTATTGCGTTGCCAATTCAAATCTGCTAATTTGTCGGAAATCGACATCAACTCCATTAAATCCTTTGGCGATTGCTGTTTGAGCACTTGATGGATTAGTTTGCTTTCTTTAGTAAATTTAGAATGAGTGAACTGATTTGTAGGAAGAACCGATTCAAAATCAAGTGACTTTGCAGGGGAAATAACAATTTTCATAGCGAGTATCTTTTTAGCATGCCGGATTTCAAAAACCAAAAATACAAATAGAATCACAAACAATTTTTAACAATAACCAGAATATTTAGTTAATGTCGAGGATTACTGCCTACCCGTTGATTTATGAAAGTCTTTTTTAATGGGTTCCAAAAAATAAACGATTCCTGATTGACTCATTTCTATTTGTAAAAAAAGCCATCAGATATCACTTTCAGGGGTAACTTGTATAATTCCCTTATTTTAAAAATTATCCCAACCAACCTTCTCGATCCAAGCTTCGATATTGGATGGCTTCTGCAATATGCAGCGAAAGTATGTTCTCAGAAGCTTCCAAATCGGCAATAGTTCGAGATACTTTTAAGATTCGATCAAAAGCCCTCGCCGATAAATTCAAACGCTCCATGGCTGTTTTTAATAATTGGAGTGACGTTTCGTCCAAAACACAAAATGTTCGAAGCAATTGTGTGGTCATTTGCGCATTGTAATTGACTGATTCATGGGAACTAAACCTTCCTGATTGAATATCACGGGCTTTAGTAACTCGTTCTCTAATTTCAAAACTGCTTTCTGATTTTCGAGTATCCGATAATTTTTCAAAAGGCACGGGAGTCACTTCAATATGAATATCAATACGGTCTAAAAGTGGACCAGAGATCTTGCTCAAATACCGGTGCATTTCGTTGTTGGATGTTGTCGTTGGTGAAGATCCGTCGTTAAAAAAACCACTCGGACTCGGATTCATGCTCGCTACCAACATAAATGAGGACGGGTAAGTTACCGTGTATTTGGCTCTTGAAATAGTAACTTCCCGATCCTCTAGCGGTTGTCGCATGACTTCCAAAACTTCTCTTTTGAATTCGGGCAATTCATCTAGAAACAAAACACCGTTATGCGCCATCGAAATTTCTCCGGGTTGTGGGTAACTTCCTCCGCCTACGAGTGCTACGTTGGATATGGTATGATGTGGACTCCGAAAGGGCCGCTGGTTCATCAACCCCACTTCTTTTAATTTTCCGGCAACACTATGAATTTTTGTAGTTTCCAATGCTTCTCTGATAGTCATGGGCGGTAAAATACTGGGCAACCGTTTTGCCAGCATCGTTTTTCCAGCACCGGGCGGACCAATTAAAATAATGTTGTGTCCACCAGCTGCCGCAATTTCCATGCATCTCTTGATACTTTCTTGACCTTTGACATCGCTGAAATCAAAATCTGGAAAATCTAATGTTTTATGAAATTCTGCGTGAGTATCTAGTTTAGTGGGTTCTAAAGTGCCTTTGCCTTCAAAAAAATGAATCACTTCTTCTAAATTGGAAATTCCATAAACATCCAAACCTTCTACAATAGCAGCCTCTTTGACGTTATGCATTGGGAGAAACAAACCTTTGAATCCTTCCTCTTTAGCTTTAATTGCTATAGGCAATGCCCCTTTAATAGGTTGCAAACCGCCGTCTAATGACAATTCGCCCATAATCATGTACTCATGAATGGCTTCGCCTTGAATTTGTCCCGATGCAATTAAGATTCCGATGGCCAACGTTAAATCGTAAGCAGAGCCTTCTTTTCGTAAATCGGCAGGCGCCATGTTGATGGTAATTTTTTTGCCCGGTAAGGCATATCCGTTATTTTTTAATGCGGCAGCAATGCGGTAACTGCTTTCTTTAATAGCATTATCAGGCAATCCTACCAAGTGGTATCCGATACCTTTATCAATATTAACCTCTACGGTAATGGTCGTGGCTTCGACCCCAAAAACGGCGCTTCCAAATACTTTCACTAACATGGCGTATACTTTTATCTACTTAAAAGTACTGAAATTTAATTTCGTAATCAAGAATTTGAAATTAATTTTAACCTGTGCGGAATCGGAGTTATGAAACCATCCGAAGTAAGCCTTTCAGACCTTTCACTATTCTTTAAAATGAGCAATGCCGTCGACCAACCAAGTTTCATACTCTTTTAGGCTTACATAACTTATCGTTGGTTGCGCTGTATTCAAACTTTTTCCTTCCAAATCCGTGAGAACATATAAGGGTTGGGTGTTTGTTTTGTATTGGGTAATCATGAACTCTGTCCATTTATCGCCAATGGTTTCGATGGAAGAACCCGTTTGTTTGGAAACGAATTGTTCTCTTTTCGGTAAATCTCGTTTGTCGTCTACATAGAGTGAAATTACTACCACGTCATTTTTTAAATAGGATAAGATGGGTTCTTCTGACCAAACGTTGTTTTCCATTTTCCGGCAATTCACACAAGCATATCCTGTAAAATCAAGCATTATGGGTTTGTTGACCAACTTGGCGTAGGCCAATCCTGTTTCGTAATCGTTGAAGACCACAATTCCGTGTGGGCCCATTTTAGCGCCGGAAGGTAATGTCTTTTGAACCGTTATAGGTGTCGTGCTTCCTAGCCCATTTGGGCTTTCACTATATTCCATTGGTGGCGGAAAAGCATTAATTAATTTTAATGGAGCACCCCAAAGTCCGGGAATCATGTAGATGGTGAAGGACACTATTAGCAACCCTAACAACATTCTGCCTACCGATAGATGGGGCAAAGGACTGTCGTGTGGCAAAGTTATTTTGCCGAATAAATAAAATGCTAATGTTCCGAAGATGGCAATCCAAATCGATAAGAACACTTCTCTTTCTAGGAAATGCAGTTGCAAAACTAAATCGGCATTGGATAAAAATTTGAACGCCAAAGCCAATTCTAAAAATCCTAAAAACACTTTGACGGTATTAAGCCATCCGCCAGATTTTGGTAACGAATGCAGCCAACTTGGAAACATAGCAAACAACATAAACGGTAAGGCTAATGCTGAAGAAAATCCCAGCATGCCTACTATTGGCGCGATGCCTCCTTTGGATGCTGATTGCACCAACAAAGTACCGACAATTGGTCCGGTGCAAGAAAACGAAACAATGGCTAAGGCTAAAGCCATAAATAAAATACCAATAATTCCACCTCGATCGGCTTGGTGATCTACTTTGTTGGCCCAGGAATTGGGTAACATGATTTCGAAAGCACCTAAGAAAGATGCGGCAAAAATTACTAACAAAACGAAGAAGAAGATGTTGAACCAAACGTTTGTAGAGAGTGCGTTTAATGCATCGGCACCAAAAATTGCAGTAACGAGCAACCCTAGAATTACATAAATGGCGATGATGGAAATCCCGTAGAGTAAAGCATTTCTTTTTCCTTGTGCGGGCGTTTTGCTATGTTTCGTAAAAAAACTTACGGTCATGGGAATCATTGGAAAAACGCAAGGGGTTAGCAAAGCGGCGAAACCTCCTAGAAAGGCCAAAAAGAAAATCGTCCACAATCCTTTTTCAGTATCTTTTTTAGGGACTGCTGCGGTTTGATGGGGTGTTTGGGCAGCAACTGGAACGGGTTTTAGTACTTGCTGCTTGGTCGTAGTATCTGTTTTTACGGGATTGGCAGTTATGCTGGCTTCTATTTTGGATGTTGCTGGTATGGGGAATGTGAATTTTTTTTCTGAATTAATGCAAACATCTTTACAGGTTTGATAATTCAAAGTAGCTTCGATGCTGGTAATTTTGAGGTTTGTAATTGCAATTTCTTGCACAATATGCGCTTTGGTTTCGAAGAAAACTTCATTGACTCCGAAGACATCGTTAAATGCAGTTTTGGTTTTTCCTTCTTTGGCTTTGCCAATCAAACTGAAATTTCCGAGTTGGTTTTTAAAGGCGATCTCTAGAGGCAAGGGTCCACCATCGGGCGTAAATTGGGAATACATGTGCCAGTCCTTTTCGAGGGTGCCGTCAAAAATTAGGAGAAAATGTCCGTCTGATTTTTGCTCTAGTTTGGTGGTCCATTTTACGGGTTCTAGGATCTGTGCTTTTACCAATGTAAAGCTCAAAAAAGTAAAAAGTAATAAAAGTAATTTTTTCATTAGTGTACTGCTATTTTTAAAAGCTGTTGGGTTGTTTCTTCTATTTTAAATCGTTCGTCGGATCTGTATCCAATAACCCAAACAATTTGGTTATCAGAACATAAGAGCCAGCTATTTTCTTTATCCATTAAAGATAATTTTTCGTCTTTAAAGAACTTGCTAATTTTCTTAGACTGCCCTTTCATTCCGAAAGGATAGAAAACATCTCCTTGTTTCCATCGTCTTATTTGCAAAGGATAGACTAGTTTATTTTCGTCGACAAAGATACTTGAATTTGATTCGGGAGAAATGTCTGTTACTTTACAAAAGGAAATATTTAAGGGAAAATTAACGTCTTGTTGTCCTTTTACAATGAAATATTCTTCGGTTTGGGGTTCCGATCTTGGACTTAAAATTAAAACCTCTCGGTCTTTGAGCAATCGAAAATCCTTGGAAAAAACCTGCTTCCCTGATTGGCGCTCTACTAATTCGGCTATTGCCGCCCAATCAGTGAATCCAAATTCTTTAACCCATTGGTACAGATAGGATTCATAATTAGGCAATTGTTTTAGTTTTTGGATATTGAAATGAATGTCGTCGCCTTTTTCTGTTGCTACTTGTTGGTAAATCATAATC
>CALPUN020000025.1 GCA_943326765.2 Bifidobacterium breve
ACAATAGATGGTAGCCTCGATATTGGTTAAAGTAATACCACATTGAGAGGTTTGCACTTTAGTTGTCGCTGCCACTGCAGGAGTTGTTACCGTACAAGCCGCAGCATACGCTCTCCAGAATCCAGGAGCGGTTTTCACGGCTACACGGATGCTATACGTAGTGTTGTAAACACCACCTCCAACTAAATTGTTCAAGTTAAAGCGGTTGCTAGCAGAATCGTATGTTCTAACGTTAGCAGGGTTAGCCACTTCAGTTACTTCAAAACGAAATCCTTGAGCTGCTGTAGCTCCAGTTACTACATTGGCATAAAGGGTTTGCCAGATGCTTGTTAAAGTGATACCGCACTGGTTAGGTTGTAGGCTAGAAGTAGGTGCTACTTCATCAACATTTCCATCACAGTTGTCATCAATACCATTGTCTAATACTTCTACGTGGTTTGGATTAATTTCTGCATCATAATCGTCGCAATCTGTTCCGATATTGTTAGCAGTAAAACCAGTTGGTGCAGAGGCACCGTAGCAAGCAGTTGATTGAGGACCACCATTGTTGAATCCATCATTGTCACTGTCTACATAGAAAACTCCATTTCGGTATATAGCGATGTTAGTATCATCACAATCAGTATTGTCTAATACGTATCCTGCTGGTTGTGTAGAAGCAAGTACTGTTGTATTTGCATCTCCGTATCCGTCTCCATCAGTATCAGCATAATAAGTGTCGTTACTAAAATAGATATTATCTAGATATATCTGTGTAGTATTAGAGGCAACATTTTGTTCCAATTTTAAACCATAAATGCTAGCTAAATTGGTACCTGCATAGGCTGACAATGGAATGCTTAATGAATTCCAACCCGCCACAAGTGCACCTGAACTATAATTATGATCAGCTCCATCTAAAAGAAATACAAATAAATTGGATAATGGTGCATTAACATAAACATCCAAATGTAAATTTGTCATTCCAGTTACGCTAACACGTCTTTCTGTTTGATCTACTAAACCGATAAAACCTAAGTTACTTACTTGTATACAAGTATTAGTACCATTTGCGAAATTAAAGTTCGCAGTAGTTCCTCCAGTCCAAGAAGCTCTAGTTAAAGTATATGCTGGACTATTAGCATAAACTTGAGCTGGCGTTCCAGTATACACAGAAACCACTTTCGCTGCATTTCTCACTGGAGGCACAGGTGAAGCGCCAGGAAGAGGATAAGTAACTACCAAGGAAGCCGTGGTTGATGCTGGTCCATAAAATCCTGGAACGGCAGCTTGAGTAGCCGTGATAGTAGCAGTTCCACCACCAACAATAGTTGCTGTATTACCACTAAAAGTTACAATACCCGCAGGGCTTGCACTGTAAGACCATGCTCCTGAACTGGCAGAAGTAGGATCAGTAATAACAAATGATGCAGCACCAAGTACTTGCGGACTTGTAATGGTTAATGCACCAATAGTTGGAGGCAGGTCTGTTGCATCTCTGTAGAAATAAACATTGTCTACATAAGAAGTGTTTGGATTAGCTCCATTTGGATTAAAGAAATCAAAATAAGAAACAGTTGATAAATTTAAACCCAACGGAACATAAGCTGACAAAAGAATATCAACACTTGTCCATCCATTTACAGGAGTACCCACCGTTACTGCTTTGTCATTCAATCTAAATTGCCATGAACTTTGATTTAGAGCGTAAACATCGATATGTAATTTAGTCATAGCTGAAACATTAGTAGGAGTAAAAGCAAGTCGATATGTTGGTGAACCAGAAAGAACTCTGGTATTGTTTCCGGAAATACTAACGTCAGTACCAGCTCCCCATGATGCAGCAGAAGAAGTTGCATAAGCGTCACTATACAGCGATATTACATCCCAAGTGTTTCGTGCTATTGGAGTAGCAGCAGCAGCTGGTGTTACTGATAACGTAGCTGTTGTAACCCCTGAACCATAAGTCCCATCCGCTGCCTGAGTGGCTGTTATAGTAGAAGATCCCGCGCCCACAACAGTTACTGTATTTCCACTAATAGTAGCTACTGAAATATTGCTACTGGTGTACGTAAAAGCACCAGCACTGTTTGAAGTTGGCGGTGTTAATACAAATGGAGCATCACCTACTAATTTTGCAGGAACTGTAAAAGTTGTAGAAAAAGTTGGAGGTTGCGTAGTAGCTGGTCTATAAAAATAGACATTTGTTACATATAAAGTAGCGTTTCCACTAGACACAGGAACAATAAACTTTAAATGTGCCAAATCTACTGCTGAATAAGTACTAAGTGGAATATCATAGGATATCCAACTGTATTGTGATGTTCCGCCTGGAACATTTAATTCAACATTTGAACCATTAAAAGCCTCTAGTTTTACTCTCATAGAGGTAAAATTTGGAGAATAAATATCCATGTGCAAAGTTGTCATTCCTGCTGATGCCGGAGCAACGTCAAGACCTGTTGCAGCATTCACTTGTATGCCAGAATAAGTGTGCGTAGCATATTTTTTTACAACACTAGCGTCTGCTAAAGTTTGATCAGTAATTACGGCAGCTGATCCAAAGTTGCTAAAAGAAACACCTGACTCATTAGTGTAAGCGGTACTGTATATAGATTTAACATCCCAAGCATTTCTAGCTGGTGGTGCTGTTGGTCCTGTAAGAGGAACATCAGAACCAACGGTCAATGTAGCATTTAAAGAACCTGCTGCATAAGACCCTGAAGCTACTTGCGAAGCTGTAAGAGTAGAAGTTCCAACCCCAACAACAGTAACCGTGTTACCGCTTATTGTTGCTACAGCGGTATTACTACTTGTGTAGGTAATTGCAGCTGGGCTATCAGAAGTAGCGCCCAATGTGAATGGTGCCGCTCCCATAATTTTTCCTACCGCTGCGAAATTCGAGATAGTCGGAGTAATTGGAGTATAGTAGAAATAAACATTGTCTATATAAATTTGACGAGGAGTACCACCACTTTGTTCAAATTTTATTCCAGCGATATCGGTCAAAACACCTGGATAAGTTGTTAGTGGAATATCAAAAGAATTCCAACCTGTTACCAATGGACCGATTGAATAATTTCTGTCCGCAGGAGCCAACAGATTCAATATCATAGTAGTCATTGGTGAATTAACATAAATATCAACGTGTAGTTTGGTCATTCCCACTACACTAAAATTAGTATCACCTATTAAACCAAAAAAACCCAAGTTGTTTACTTGTATACAAGTATCCGAACCGTTGGCATAACTAAAATTAGAGGTTGTAGATCCTGATGACCAACTAGCCTGAACGGCAGTCCTAACATTAGCATAAGTTGTAGGAGTACCAGTATACAAAGAAACCACTGAAGCAGCATCTCTTACAGGAGGAACAGGCGATGCACCAGGAGCAGGATAAGTCACTACTAATGAAGCTGAGGCAGTTCCTGCACCAAAAACTCCGGGCACGGCTGCCTGTGTTGCAGTAATGGTAGTGGTACCACCACCAACTATGGTTGCTGTATTTCCAGAGAAAGTTACAACACCCGCTGGGCTGCTTGAATATGTCCAAGCTCCTGAACTAGTAGAAGTTGGATTAGTTAATGTAAATGCAGCGTCGCCCAATACTTTAGGAGATGGAACTGTTAACGCTCCAATAGTTGGAGGTGCATCAGTCGCTGATCTATAAAAATAAATATTATCTACATAAACATTTCTTAAAGGAGTAGCAGCACCCGTAGGGCTTTCAATTTTAACAATGTTAATAGCTGTTTGATCGGCTACAGTAAAAGTAGATAGTGGAATATCAAGAGAAGTCCATACACCAGTAGTAACCGGAGTAACTATATATTTTGAATTATTCAACCATACCCATGTAGTAGTTTGATCTACGGAATATAAATCAATGTGCAATGTTGTCATTGCCGAAACGTTTTTATTGGCAAAAGCAATTTGACCAAAAAGGTAGCTTCCTAAAAATTTAGTAGCATTACCCGAAATAGGGGCATCCGCTGTTTGCCCACCCCAAGTAGGCGCAGAGGCTACAGCGTATACTGAACCAACATTAGTATCACTATAATAAGAGATTACATCCCAAGTATTTCTTGCTGGAGGACTTGGTGCTGCACTTGCAGGAAGAGGAACCGTTACTACCAAAGTAGCGGTTGTTGAACCAGCACTATAGGTGCCATCTGACACTTGATTAGCAGTGATAGTAGAACTACCAGCCCCTACAATAGTTACCGTACTACCACTAACAGAAGCTACAGCAGTATTACTACTAGTATAAGTAAAGGAACTAGTATTAGTAGAAGTTGGAGGAGTTAATGCAAAAGCAGCACTGTTGGTAAATTTAGCTGGAACTGTAAATACGCCATAAGTTGGAGTAGCAAGACAGGCAGCACATGTACCTCCACAGTCTACACCTGTTTCACCATTATCTTGAATACCATTGAAACAAGGAGTAGCAGTAACATTTCCTGGCATTATTGACACATCGTCAATATAGACAGCTGATGTTGTATTGGTCCCCAAACCTGCCATATGGAAATTAAGCTGAACATTGTTCGCAGTATTACTAACAGATGTAGCAGTAAAAGAATACGAATAGGTTGTCATAGTTGTTGTAAGGGCAACAGCATCATTTCTGAAATGGTCATTCCAGACATTTGTATTTTGAATATTAACAGATAAGAGTCTGTTTGCTGCCGCACGAGCTCTAAAAGTAATAGTGTATACAGCCCCACTTGTTAATGTCAAGCCTGTTTGTTTTAGCTCTGTACCATAAGTAGGTGCTCCTGCATTTGCAGTGCTGTAGTACGCTTCTCCACTGGCTACTACGCCGGGAGAACCAAATCCCCAATTTGCTGTGCCAGCAGCAAAAGTACCATTCAGGATTTTGTTTTGAGAGTGTCCTATGAAAAATGTCAATAGGAAAAAGAGTAAAAGGGTTTTTTTCATAATTAATAAATTTAGTTGAATTTCAAATTTAAGAAATGAATGTGGTGTTTAAGTTTTTAAAAGGCTTTATAAAAACTATACTTCTGTTGCATTTGAATTTATGGCTCCTAAACATTCAGTAAAACTTGCCTTTTTTATGTTTTGTTGTTGTTGTGTAATGGTGAAATACAACTAAATAAGGTTTTGAAATTACAAAATGTTGTGTTAATGTAATGGTAGTTTTTTTTAAACTACAACGTAATAGATAAAAAAAATACTACAATTTTATAATTAAAACCTCCTAGTTTTAAAATATTCTTATAAATGTATTTGTCAAATTGCAGATATAATAAATAGTATATCTTTAAAATAACATGAAATTCTTTAGCGATAGTTTGATTAATTATTATAACTTTTATAAAATTGTTAGTAATAAAATCCTTCATAAATTGGAGACTTTATACAATTTCAAAAGACTACGGACTTTTATTGAATTTGTTGAACGTCAAAAAAAATAAGTTTTTCCAGAATAGGGATCTATTGTAACTCTAGAGGAGTAGTTTTTAGTATCATTAATAATACCCTCTGCTAATGTCGTTTCATTCTATTTTGGAAGGGAATAAATTTTTTATTTCAGGATATTATGTTCAATTTTGTGTTTCAAGATTTTTTATGCTACGAGTTTCGAATATTTCTTTTTCGTATCGCGATACGATTACCTTAAAAAACATATCGTTTTCTATACCAAAAGGACAGAACACCGCTATAATAGGAGAAAGTGGCTGTGGTAAAAGTACGTTGTTGCAATTAATATACGGCTTGTATGATTTAAACGAAGGGCAAATCTTTTGGAATGAGACTGAAGTATTGGGACCCAAATTCAATCTGATTCCTGGAATGGAGTTCATGAAATACTTGGCGCAAGATTTCGATTTAATGCCTTATATAACAGTAGCCGAAAATATAGGAAAATTTCTTTCGAATCGGAATCTAAAGAAAAAAGAAGCCCGAGTTCAGGAGCTTTTAGCGATTGTTGAAATGTCGGAATTTGCCTCAGTAAAAGCCCAGTTCTTAAGCGGTGGCCAAATGCAGCGGGTAGCTATAGCTAAAGTGTTAGCGCTAGAACCGGAAGTTTTATTACTCGACGAACCTTTTAGCCATATTGATAATTTTAGAAAAAATAGTTTGCGTAGAAAGTTGTTTGGCTACCTTAAAGAAAAGGATATTACGTGCATTATTGCCACTCATGATAGTAAAGATATTTTGGCTTTTACAGATCAAACTCTGGTGATTCAAAAAGGGGAATTGTTGGCAAATGCTGCTACGAAATCGCTTTATGATCTTCCTGAAAATCGCTACATCGCTTCGCTTTTTGATGAAATCACTGAAATACCCAAACACTTTATTGAAGAAACGGAAGATCAAGATGCCATGGTTTTGCTTTATCCTTTTCAATTGCAAGTAGTTTCCGATTCTAAATTTAAAGTCGAAATTCGGCAATCCTACTTCAAAGGGAATGGCTATCTGGTGGAAGCTAATTTTAATAACCAACCCGTTTTTTTTGAAAATGCTTTTGCTTTAGAAAAAGGAAATTTTGTTTTTCTAGCCTTAAAGCCTTAAAATTATTTCGAAAAGAGTATTGTAAAAAGCACTAACATTTGGATTATTCTATAAATTTGTTAAAAATAAATTCTCATGAAAAAAATATATTTCTTACTGTCGTTTTCAACCATGTTTGTTACTGCACAACTCCAATGGAGACCGTTACCTTCTGCCGTCACCAATATTGATAACCAACGATTTGACGACGTTTTTTTTGTTAATGACAATTTGGGTTGGGCAGCCAATGGAGCTTATGCCGCTGTATACAAAACCACCGATGGTGGCGCTACTTGGACAACTCAACTTACGGAACAATCTCTAGGGGCTAATTATTATTTTAGAAATATTGAATTTCTAAACGAAAATATTGGGTTTTTAGGCACCCTTAATGGTGTTGTTTTTAAGACGATTGACGGTGGTGATCATTGGAATCCGATTACAAATTTCCCAACCAATCCACCTGCAATATGCGGTTTGTCAGCAGTTGGATCCTCTACAATATATGGTTGTGGCGCCTACTTTTCCCCAGCTTATGTTATCAAATCTACCGATAGTGGTGCTACTTGGCAATACATCGATATGAGTGCTTATGCTAGAGCTTTAGTAGAAGTTTTTTTTATAGATGAAAACATTGGTTACGCATCCGGGGAAAATCCAAATGGCGGCATAATCCTGAAAACAACTGATGGCGGTCAAACCTGGAATTCTATCTACAATACCGGAATTCCTGGAGAATATGTATGGAAATTGCAAGTACTATCGTCGAACTCAAATGTGATTTTTGGGTCGGTGGAATCGATTGACCCTCATTTCGGTAAAATAGTTAAATCAGTAGATAATGGACTCAATTGGGTGAGTAAAGAGGTGCCATACACCAGTGTGCAAGCGGTTGGGTTTCTGACTGAGAATCATGGATGGGCAGGGGGTTATACTTCTACTGTTGGAACTAATTTTCCGATTTTGGAAACGTTTGATGGAGGAGATACCTGGGCTGATACTGGCGTAGGAAGCAATTTGAACCGAATCTTCATTTTGCATAATAATTTGGTTTACGCATCAGGGGCAACTATTTATAAATACAGTGAGAGTAATTTAGCCAATGCTAATTTTATTGAAAAAAATAGAGTCCCTTTAAAAGCATCAATTCAACCGAATCCTATTAAAGACAAATTAAATCTCAGCATCGATTTTCCTGAAAGTGATCATTTCTTAATTACTTTATATGATGCTAGAGGCCGTCTGATCAAAGAATTAAAGAAAGATGATATCAATGCTAAGGGAACTAAAAACTACTCCTTTGATTTTCCTTATCCATCTGGAGTTTATTTAATCGACATTCATAATAACACGGGAAGACAATCCCTAAAAGTGCTAAAATAGGTGCTTAATTTTATAGGAAATGCTGTATTATTTAAAGTAATGGGAGTACTAATATAATCGGGAGATATTGTGGTTTTCGTGGCTTTTGGTATTGGTTTTACTTGGGCGAGCGCCATTATAAAATGGTAGTATTCTAAAAATCAGAAAGCGATTCAATACAAAAACCGAAGGTTGCCCTCCGGTTTTTTTTTAACTAACTAAAACTCAATTTATATAATACCCAATTATGTAAATTATTTACTATTCCTTTTTTTGATTGATGGTTGCCAAGTAAGATTCATTTCTGATTTTGCTTGTTTGAATCAATTTTCAAAAAGTGCCTTTTTTTAACGCTTCATGGCAAAATGCGATTTATATTCTTTTTCAACGGCATCTTCTTGATAAGAAATGGTAAACCAATAATCATCAGAAGGAAGTGCTTGTCCGCTTAAACTACCGTCCCAACCCTGTCCTTTTGGTCTAATTTGACTTATTAATTTACCGTATCGGTCATAAATGTAGATCATGGCGTTCTTTTGCCCTTTCAAGTCAACAATGTTCCAAGTGTCATTATATCCATCTCCATTTGGAGTAAAGAATTTAGGATAATTAACCACTAAGGCTTCAGAGGTTGATAATCCGCAACCATTTTTATCTCTTACAGTAATCGTGTGTGTTCCTGAAGAAACATTTTGGAAAGTAGCGCTGTCTTGGAACGGTCCGAAATCCAACTGGAACTCATAATCACCCATACCTGAAGTTCCTACAGTGATTACTTGGTTTTCGGAGAAATCATCCGTCATGTTATAACTCACTATTGCAGGTTCAGAAGAAGTTACGGTTACCGGTGTTGCTGCTGATGCACAACCTGTTTGGATGTCGGTAGCTATCACACTATAGACTCCAGGCAATACTGCTTGATAGTTACTGCCGCTTCCTACGACATCTCCAACTTCGTTGTACCATTTGATAGTGTAATAAGAATCGCTTAATCCGCTATTGATCGTATAAGGATTCAATAAAATATTGTTTTTGCTATCATAACACATTTGTCCGTCAACTGGAGTTGGTTCGGGTAATTTATTTACGATTAGTGAAATCACTTTTACATCAAAACAATTTGCTGTTAAAGTATTGGTGACTCTTACATAGATTGTTTTTAAATCAGTTAAATTAAAGTTATTAATTGCGGCAACAGCATTTTCAAAAGAAGCGTAGTACGTTACTGAATATTCTGATCCTGTTTGACTTCCAAGTACTGCTGCGTTTAATTGTGTTAAATCGAAAGTAGTAACGCCATCGTTTGTTCCATCTTCATCACAAAATGAAAGTATACTATTTGAAATAGGAGCTACAATTGGAGCATCAACAATAGTAACAATAAAAGTACTTTCATCATAACTAAAAGCATCAAAAGGAGCTGCTGCGTAAACGTAGATTGTTTTTGTCGTTGTTATGGTTTGCCCAGCAAACAAATGTGTTCCAGTTGCATGCGGGCCAGTGTAATAACCACCAATGCTTAGAGCGGGTAGTGTATAACTTTCACAAATGGTTACGTTAGGAACATTGTCAACATTAAAGATATTGATATAAAAACTTTTTTCATCGGAACAATTTGGAACTGTTCCTGTTTCTGCGAATACATAGAGCGTGATGTTCGTTAAAATGATATCGCCTTCGTGCATAGTAACTCCTGTTCCGTTAGGTCCAGTGTAATAATTACCAACAGCTAGAGCGGGTAGAGTATAAGAGTTGGTTGCGTTTACATTTGAAATTGGTGCAATAACCGGAGAAACATTGATTGTAACGGTAAAACTATTCTCATCGGTACAATTAATTCTTTCACCAGATTCGGTATACACATAAATTGTTTTTGATGTAGTAATCACATCACCAGCATTCAATAAATTTCCCTCACCGATACTTGGACCCCCTGAAGCTAAAAAATAGTTTCCAATGGTCAATGGAGGTAATGTATAACTATCACAAGCTACAACATTTGAAGGAGAATCTGCTTCAATAGAATAGATGGAAATGTGGAAGCTATTTTCGGCATAACAATCTGGCGCAGTAAGAGATACAGCATAAATATAGATGGTTTGAGAAGTTGTAATTACAGTTTCTGTAGGTAACATGGTTCCTGTTCCGTGCGGACCTGTATAATAATTCCCTTGACTTAAAGGAGTTAATACATACGAATTACAGATGTCGATATCAGATCTAGAGTCAATTAAAGGTGCTGCATTAACGGTCACCACAAAGCTAGATTGATTGCTACAATCGTTCGAAGTAGATCGTTTGAAGATATACATAGTTTGTGAATTAGTTATTAAATCTCCTGCATGAAGTTGGTTTCCTGTTCCATTGAGGCCAGTATAATAGTCTCCGCTGACCAAAGTTGGCAAAGTATAAGAACCACAAACCGTGATATTGTCTAAGATGTCAATAACTGGTTGGTAAATAGTAACAGAAAAATGCAAGTTGTCTGTACAGTTGCTTTCGCCACTTGATGGTACATAAACATATATCATTTGTGATGTATTGATTACTGTGCCAGGAGCTATTTGCGTTCCGGTTCCTTGAGGTCCGCTATAGTAATGTCCTACTTGCAATGCAGGTAAAGTATATGGTTCACATTGAGAAACATCATTTTGAACGAATGCACCAATTACTACATCGAAAGGTACTTGAGAAGTACATCCTTGATCCGAAACCGCATATACATAGATCGTTTGTGATGAAGACATTACGGTTCCTGCCAGTAATTCAGTTCCGCCACCGTTAGGTTCTGTAAAATATTTTCCAATAGATAACGCAGGTAATGTGTAGGAGGTACATTCAAAGACATTATTGAAAATGCCTAAATCAATAAATGGAAAAACCGTAATGCTAAAATCTTGATTAATGGTACAATATGGAGCTACTGCTGCTTGAAAATAAACATTAATAGTTTGAGAAGTTGTAATGGTTGTTCCTGGAGCAATTTCAGTTCCAGTTCCGCCATGATTGGTAAAATAATGTCCAACTACCAAAGGAGGTAATGTATAATTTCCACAATACTGTTCGCTCGGAGGAACTATTGCCATTGGGTCAATGATAGTAACTAAAAAGCTACTTCCGGCAGAACAACCGTTAGGTCCATTTGGTTGGTTAAAAATATAGATGGTTTTGGTTTCCGTGATGACATCACCTGCAGCCATAGGAATTCCGGTTCCGTTTGCTCCACTAAAGTAATTACCATTTGTTAAAGGAGGTAAAGTATAACTATCGCACAAAACTACATTAACAAGAGTGTCTACTAAAGGTAATGGTGTAACGTTTAGAGTAAAACTAGAGACACCATAACAAGAGGTGTCAAAATTGTTTTGCACTCTTACATAGACAACAGTATTGTTTGCTGCGTAGAATGCATTTGCACTTACAGGATTAGTTCCGCTATTGGCATTGTTTTGCGAAGTATAATAAGAAACGGTATAATTTGCGGCCAATTGATCTCCTAAAACTGTTGCATTTTGTTGCGATAAATTAAACGCACTATTGTTGAAAGTTGACGTAGCACATCTTACCAAATTAGGGACTTGATGAGCAACTGGAGGTAGTACTGTTAATATTTGAAAGCTCTTAACTACATAACAAGCATTTCCTTGATTTTTGATTCGAACATAGATCGTTTGCCCTGGAGCTGACGTATACATCGTTGGAAGTGGGCTAGTTCCTGAATTTGCATTAAGCAATGAAGCGTAATAACTAACTTCAGTAGAAGGGTCTAAACCAACTTTTACAATTGGGGTATTTACCGATAGATCGTAACTATAAGTAGCGCTTCCCGTCGTACATTTATAAATATCTTTAGGAGTTCCTCCTAAGATTTCTGGCAGATATTCTACAGTTATATAATCGGTTATTGGTTGGCAGGAGTTGTCGTTTTTTAGGTAAGTAAGCCCGTAAGTTCCGGGTTGCGTAATTGTTAAATTGGCGCCAGTCTCCCCAGAAATAGCAACACCATCTTTGGTCCAAGTAAAATTATAGAGTGACGGATTTAAATTGGAGTTCAAAATACGAGTTGCTCCAAAACATAATGCAGTATTGTTAGCACTAGTTAGATCCAAACCCAAAACATCTTGACCAATATTAAAAGTATCTGAAGAAATGAATATAGCAGAATCGGAACTCGAATCAGAACGATCGGCAATAACTAATTTTATATGATACATGGTTTGTGGAACTAAAGTAGCCGAAGCATTCATCAATTTGGTTTGACCATTATAATTGATAGCAGAACCCGCAGCGGCAGACCCACCATTATAGCTTCCAAAATATTGTGCGTTAGCCGATGGGCAAGACGAGTTGTATAAGAAATCTCGGATGGTAACCACCGATATTGGAAGGGTTGTATTTGGAACAACCGCCAAATTTGTAGTTACCCCAGTACTGGTATTAGTCAGTAAGAATGCGAAGGCATCCGAAAATTGACATTGAAAGTTACCATACTCTTCTGAGGCAAATAAAAATTCAAAATTAAATGTTGGAGAGATTGGAGTAAAATCAAACTCCAATATCGAGGCATTAACCGAGTTCATCGAAATTCCGGACTGTAATAAAGTGTTTTCCAAATTGGAATCACCTGGCCAATTCGCTGCGCCATCATTTAGGACCGAGGTGTTTGGACCTGCAGCATTGGTCACATTTCCTGTGCTCAAGATTACTCCTGATTGCATTGGAAAATAAGGATTGTTGTTTTGGAAATAACCAATTCCGTTAGTAGATCCATAATTGGTTCCTGTTTTCCACGTAATGTTCGTTGCTGAGACACAAGGAGAATTAATTAATACGGAATTAACTAATTGTGGTACAGAGTAAGTGTTGGTGTTTACGGTAATGGCTTGTGAATGACCTTTAACAGTAATGGCAACTAGAGCTAGCATGAGTATTAATTTTTTCATAGTAAATCGGGGTTAACTATTAAGAACTTATATTTATTTTGACGATTCAAATATTTAACTATTATCGTTAAAATGCAAATAAAATCGATGAAATGCACTAATTTGTATTTAATAAGTATAAAAATCTTACAATATTTAAAATTTAAAACTTCCAAATACTACTTGGCATGTTTTTAAAGAGTTTATAAAAACTACCTACAAATAGCATTCGAGAAGGCGCAAGTTTTGAACTTGAATTCTATTTTTAATTTGTTCTTGTAATCGCTATCTTTGACCTCTTTAAAAAACACACTATGTCTTTAGCAGCTGTCCTAACGCCTTCTATTCAAAAAGCGATTACACACCTTTTTGATACTTCTTTTGATCAGTTAGAATTTCAAACCACTCGAAAAGAATTTGAAGGCGATATCACCTTGGTACTATTTCCTTTTTTAAAAGAGATCAAATCGAACCCTGTTGAAATTGGAACAAAAATTGGAACTTATTTAGTTGAAAATGTTACTGAAGTTGAAAAATTCAATGTCGTTTCTGGGTTTTTAAACCTGGTGATTTCGGATCAGTACTATTTGGATTTTTTCAATGAAATAAAATCGAATGCAAAATTTGGTTTTGTAGCTCCTAAGATGGAGGAGAATGCAATTATGGTAGAATATTCCTCCCCTAATACCAATAAACCGTTGCATTTAGGACATGTTAGAAATAATCTTTTAGGTTATGCTGTTGCCGAAATAATTAAAGCTTCTGGGAAAAAAGTCTACAAAACACAAATTATTAATGATAGAGGAATTCATATCTGCAAATCCATGTTGGCGTGGCAAAAATTCGGAAACGGAGAAACACCAGAAAGCACGGGAATAAAAGGTGATAAATTGGTTGGTAAATATTATGTAGCTTTCGATAAAGCATATAAAGAAGAAGTAACCCAACTTGTGGCTCAAGGAAAATCAGAAGAAGAAGCTAAAAAGCAGGCCTCAATCTTGCAAGAAGCGCAGCAAATGTTGCTCGACTGGGAAGCAGGGAAAGACGAAGTGGTTTCATTGTGGAAAACGATGAATCAATGGGTTTATGATGGTTTTGCCACAACCTATACTAATCTTGGGGTTGATTTCGATTCTTATTATTACGAAAGCAGTACTTATTTGTTAGGGAAAGATGTGGTTCAAATTGGTCTCGAAAAAGGTGTTTTTGAAAAAGATTCCGATGGTTCCGTTTGGATTGATCTGACAGCGGAAGGACTAGATCGTAAAATTGTATTGCGTTCAGATGGAACAGCGGTATACATGACACAAGATATTGGAACCGCCATCCAACGGGTTAAGGATTTTCCAGATGTTGGAGGAATGGTTTATACCGTTGGTAACGAACAAGACTATCATTTTAAAGTGTTGTTTTTAATCCTTAAAAAATTAGGATTCGATTGGTCTAAAAATCTTTTCCATCTTTCCTATGGCATGGTCGATTTGCCTTCAGGTAAAATGAAGTCCCGAGAAGGAACAGTCGTTGATGCGGATGATTTGATAGACGATATGACACAAACAGCAAAACAATTGTCAGAAGAATTAGGAAAACTTGAAGAGTATTCAGAAGCCGAAAAATTAAAATTGTATAAAACCATCGGTTTGGGAGCTTTAAAATACTATATCTTAAAAGTAGACCCCAAAAAAAGAATCTTATTCAATCCAGAAGAATCTGTCGATTTTGCGGGTAATACCGGACCTTTTATTCAATATACTTTTGCCAGAATTCAATCTATTTTACGAAAAGCAGATTTTGATTTGAATGTAGTACTGAAATCAATTGACTTGCATCCAAAAGAAAAAGAATTACTAAAACAGCTAGAACTTTACCCAGAAGTAATTCAAAATGCAGCTCAAAATCACAGTCCAGCTTTGGTTGCAAATTATACTTATGAGTTGGTTAAAGATTACAATTCTTTCTACCAATCCGTTTCTATTTTGGGAGAAGAAAATGCCGTCAAAAAAACATTTCGAGTGCAACTTTCTCAAAAAGTGAGTGATACAATTAAATCGGCTTTCGGATTGCTAGGGATTGAAGTTCCTGAAAGAATGTAATTACAAGTTAAAAACTGATTTTCAAATTGATATTAGGAGTGCGTTTTAAGGAATACGTATTCACACTTTCGATAGCATTTTCTAGGGTGTTAATTCTATAAAATCGGTTGATGACATTTTTCTTGTCTAATAGGTTCATGACCGAGATACCAGCCTCTAAATTAGTTTTCTGATTCAGTTTCCAATGTTTCGAAGCCGAAATGTTTAATTGAAAATAATCTGGCAAATGTTCTGTATTAGGAGAATTGTAATTAATTTTCGGAGTAGCCGGATTGTCAATATTGATAGTCGTATTACTAGGAGTTGTAATTGGTTTTCCGGAATGCCATTTACATCCTAAAGCAATTTTAAAAGTATTCCAATCGTAAATGGCTGCATAAGAAACAGCGTGAACGAACTCAAAATTATTAGCAAATTCAGCATTCGAAAGCAAATCGAAATGATATTGGTTGTGATTTAAACTATAACTCAGCCAAGTATAAAATTTCTTGAATTTCTTTTGAACCAATACTTCAGAACCCATGATATGATAGGATCCAATTGTTTTTACAAATTCAAATTGATTTTGAAATCCTTGTCCACTAGTTGTAATCCCAGATATTCTCTTGTAAAAATTATCTAAAGTGACCAACCAATATTTTGATTTATAAACGAATCCAAGTGCAATTTGATTGCTTTTTTGCACCGGAATAGTACTGTCGTTGGTTAAGGTCCATCTTCTTTTTTCGATGCCTAAAAAGTCTTGTTGCAAATCGATAATTTGCGCTAGCGTTTGGCTTTTTTGCTCGCCAAGAAGTTCCAAATGAATCGAATTGGTCAGCGCTTGATTGAACTGAATTCTAGGTTCAGGAACAAATGATTGAAACTTCCCGTAATAATTAGCACGCAAACCAACATTCAAATAGGTTTTGTGATTTATCGATTGAAAAATTCCTTCTACAACTCCCACATGACTAAGTAAAACCTCTTTGATGTTTCTATAAAAAGCAGGGGTGTTGATAGCATCGTAATTCGTAACGCCAATTTCATCAAATTGATAGCCGTAATTCAGGGTCGTGGTTTCAGAAATTTGATGGGCGTTTTTTAATTGAAATCCGAAATCAAGAACACTATTCTGTTGATTGAAAATTTGACTGTTTTGAATGGATTCATTAAAGGCGTCTAAATTATAATAAGATGTGGAGAAGTTTACTTGCGTATTATTTTTTTCATCCCATTTCGTTTTCCACGACAAAGAACCGCCAAAATTTTGCTGACTTAACCCGCTGTTTTTGGAACTAAGTTTCGAAAATTGATCAATTTTTAAATTATTTTTAATAGCAATTCCATCAATGATTAATTCACTGCGAGCTCCAATTTTTTGTTGGTATTGAAGAGTAAAATCATAGAAATAAAAGTGTTCATCACTACGGTAAGCGTTTATGGTGTTGTTATTTAAATTGGTAACGATTGTGTTTTGAAAAACACGATCGCGATAATTTTGATAGGTTGGAGACTTATAAAAATCAGTAAAAGAGCGTCTGCCGGATATTTCAATACTGGCTTTTTGGGAAAGTTTAAGTTTTGAATAGAATTCCGCACTTAACAAATTAGAACTGATACTGGTATTATTCTCTTCGATAGTTTTAGAATGAGATGAGATGGCAACTAAGCTGGAAACACTTTCCCCAAAAAAGGCGGAACTTCCATTTTTAGTAATGCTAATGGTTTGCGCTAAAGAAGGGTTAAAGGCTGAAATTAATCCAAAAAAATGACCGGTTTGAAACATCCGAATACCATTCCATAAAAACAAATTTTGGTCGTGTGTTCCCCCGCGAACATTTAAATTGGAAATGGTTTCATCGGCACTATAAATTCCAGGAATTTGTTGTAAAGTTTGCAACACATCTGGTTCAATTAACCCGGGTAATATTCCGAATTTTTTAGGCCTAATTTCCAAAGAGCCGTCTCTTTTTTTCGAAATCCCGGTAGTTAAATATTGCTCAGCAATGACTTCAATAAGTGCCTGGGTAATTGGGGTTAGCTTTATATTCGGACATTGGGCCACATACAAATCTATTACATCAATGTTGATGGGCTGGTAACTCATATGATTGATGTGAATCGCATTAGAAGAAATAATGGGCAATTCGAAATATCCTAAACTGTTAGAAGAGCTCGTTTTATTTGTATTTAGAATCGTTACTGTGGCATTTTCAATGGGTAAATTAGAATCGGCATCAATTAAATAACCACATAGTAGTTTGTCTAATTTCTGATCATTAAAAACAGTGTAATACTTCTTTTCAATGACTTTGAATTTGAGTTTGGTTTTAGATTTTATATAATCAATTTTGGCTTGTAGTTTCCATTCTTTAGGAGGTGGAATTAGCTTAAAAATTACAATTTCATCATCAATATAATCGAAATTGATTTTGTGTTGGGTGCTAATTTGGTCTAAAAGTAGTTTCAAAGAAATAACGTCCTTTTGCTTTTGGGCCAAAGTGGGTAAAATAGAAAAGAATAAAAAAAAACTACTAAATAAGATTTTACCTATTGCCATTCAAAGCTTCTAATTGTATTTTTTGGTCATCCAATTTAGTTACTTTCAAATGATACGTTGCAGCAATAATTGCTAGGGCATCTTGTAAATTATCTATTGGAATCTTTCCTGTAAATAGTTCAAAATCAGTTGGCTTCTGTAAGGTTATGCTAATGTTGTATTGTCGCTCAAGTTCTTTTACAATGTGTTCGATATTTTCATCTGTAAAAGCTAATACTCCATTGATCCATTCGGGTTCTGTTGCAGTATGGTCCGATATTTCAATGGCATTTCCGTCTTCAAAAGCAACTCTTTTGCCTTTGGTAATAATGACTTCTTTACCTTGATAATTGACTTTCACTCGGCCTTCATAGCAAACCACATCGAATCGTTTGTTTCTGGCTTTTACATCGAATTGGGTTCCCATCACGGTGACCTTTCCTAAATCGGTACAAACTTCGAATTGCTTCCCTTTAGCAACTCTAAAATAAGCCTCGCCAGTTAAATTTAATTGTCTGTGATTTTTCCAATTCCACTTTGAATACTCAATTTCCGATCCTGCATTCAAAACTACTTTGGAGTTGTCCGGCAATACAAAATTAGTTTGTTGCCCATTCTCGGCATATTCTGAAACAGCTATCATGGATTTGTATCCAACCGAAAGGCCTAAGAACACCAAAAATAAAGCAGCAATTTTAAACCACCAATTTTGAGGTAAGGTAATGATTTTTCGTTTTCCTTTTTTATTTAATTTGGAAATAATATTTTGATGCAAAATGGTGCTATTAAACTCGGGAACCTCTAAATCAGCAGAATAGGCCGCGATTTTTGTATAGGTTGTATATTCTGGAGTTTTTTGAAAAGCAACCAACTCGCTCTCTGTCATTTCTCCAGCCAACCATTTTGCTAATTCGTAATTTTCTTCCATTTTGATACTCATTTGATTAAAAACATATTACAGACAAGAAACCCTACTTAAATTGCTCGATATTTATCCTTAAAGAAAGCAAGGCACCGTGGATTCTCTTTTCTACCGCTTTGACACTGATGTCGAGCATTACTGCAATTTCCGAATATTTTTTTCCTTCAATTCGGTGCAATAAAAAAGCGGTTCTTTGGGATTCTGTTAAATTTGCGATGGCTTTTTCCAATTTAACTTTGAACTGTTCCTCTTCTAATAAATATTCGGGATTTAAATTGGTCCTATCCAAGTTGACATTTCCTTTTGCATATTTTAAAACCACTTTTTGATGTGAAATCTGGTTGAGTGTAGCATTATTGGCTACCGTATAAAGAAATGATTTTGCTTTTTCTTGAGGAACTTCGGCACAATTTTCCCATAATTTAATGAAAGCATCCTGGGTCATGTCATTCGCTTGTTCTTCATTTCCGAACTTGAAATACAAGTAGTTGCGTAATGTTTTTACATTATTTTTAAAAAAAATTGAAAATATTGATTCGTCGCAAATACCAATACTATTGGGTTTTTCCATGAGATGTCCTTCGTTTTTCTTCTGTGAATTTAAAAAAAAATATTGATGTTAGGGTTTTTTAGTTGTTATTTGTTTGATATAGGTCAATAACAACTGCATAACATGAAAAAAATTATTTTAATAGTGACTGCAATTTTACTATCAGTCACTTATTCATGTCAAGACGAATCGGAAACGCAATACCAAAATCCACTAGTTGGGTTAACGAAAACGTCTCCTTTAACTTCTTTAGTTTCTAGAGTTACCCAACAACCTACTTATTACGATAATTGCTTCGACGGATCAAGTTGTTTTTGTATGGTCCTTCCTGTAACGGCTATAGCAAATGGACAACAATTTACAGTTCAAAGCTATGATGATTATTATAATGTTAGTGAGATTTTAGAAGAATTTTCTACCGATGACGACATTATTCATTACACTTTCCCGCTGACGATAAAATACAAAAATTACCAACAAGTTATCGTTAACTCCAAAGCCGAACTAGATGTTTTAAAATCAAATTGTGGCGCAGAAGCAACTTTTCATGAAATTGAATGTATTGATTTTGTGTATCCTATTTCAGTGAACACTTACAATACAGACACACAAGTGCCGAGCACCGTTAGTATTACCAATAATACACAATGGTATAATTATGTAGAGGGTTTGGGCGTGAATCAAATTTATAGTTTGGTTTTCCCTGTTACGATGATGAAATCTAATGGACAAACAGTAATTTTTAATACCAATGCGGAACTTCAATTTGGAATAGAAAATGCCATTAATGATTGTGTTCCAACCGGAGGAACGGGCGGTGCCGAGTTTTCCACTTTTATAACCTCCGGCTCATGGCATGTCTCAAGTTTTATTGATGGAACTGAAAATCATACTGATGATTTCAATGGCTATAATTTTACTTTTTCTTCCAGTAGAATTGCTATTGCGACTAAGAATTCAGCATCAATTAACGGAAGTTGGGGCATTCATACTGAAGCAGGTTACAAAGAATTCGAACTATATTTTGAAGGAAACACACTAGACAAATTAGAAGAGGATTGGCACGTAATTGAATATACAGCAACGCTAGTCCGTTTGCGTCATCAAAGCAATGGTGGTGGCGACATTCATTATCTTGATTTGAGTAAGAATTAGGAATCACTCCTGAATTAAATATATTTTATTTTTTTATTAAATAAAACGACCACAATTTCTAATAAATTAGTTATTTTGGTAGTTCAATTAATTTCATAAATCTTTTAATCATGAAAAAACTTCCCTTATTTCTTTTAGGAGTCGTTGTTGCTTTTTCTGCGAATTCTTGCAGTTCAAGTGATAAACCACTCCCTATTGTGGTGCCGCCAGTGAGTACGGCAGACATCGTTGCTACAGCAAGTCAAGGTACTTGGCATGTCACAAAATACATTGATCATACGCTTGTTCAGACAGATCATTTTACGGGTTATAGCTTTACCTTTGGGCCCAATGATCTATTAACAGCTACCAATGGGACAACAACAGTAACAGGTTCTTGGAACGTTACCAATAATCGAACTGTTGATGATAGTCCAACCAATCCGATTGATTTTAATATTTTGTTTGCTGCTCCAGCAGATTTTGAAGATATCAGTGACGACTGGGATATTATTTCAATTTCCCCTACTAAAATCG
>CALPUN020000026.1 GCA_943326765.2 Bifidobacterium breve
GGATTGATGAAATGCTAGACGACGATCAGCAAGAAGAAATTCACGACTATTTCATGGAATCAGAAACCGATAAAATAGAGGAAGCTCTCAAAGAATTTGATAGAGAATATGATATTGATGAATTGCGCTTGATGCGAATTAAATTTATTAGTGAAGTAGCCAATTAAGTAGCCAATCCTAATAGGGAAAGTTTAGGTGTCAAGTGAAATTCTTGCTGCTTACGACTTTTTTGTTTCGTAAACTTCGCCCCGATGCGGCTTCAAAGCATCGCGAACAAGGATCATTTTCGCTTCAGGAACTACCATATAAGCTATGGCATAGCCTTCATTCTTGACTTCAAAACCGGTGATTTGGATTTCCAATTTTTCTGAAACGATGAATTCTTTCAAGTGAATTTCATGGTGTTCCGCCGTTTTAGACGCGGAAGCCCCCCTAAAATCCCAAATTAGTTTGATGTTTCGCATGCTCTATTTTTTTACAAAGATAGGCGCTATGAAAACTTTTATTAAGTATATTTGAAAAAAAACTAACTCTATGACCAATAATTACTTACTCAAAAATTTTACTTGCAAAGGAGCTTTTTTAGCGTTTCTTTTTGTATTTTTTACTCAAGCTACTTCGGCTCAGAGTGATTATTCTGTAAGTTCCATCCCTTTTCAAGTCTATGCTGCCACAGCATCGGTGCAAGGAACCATGGACGATACTTTTTCGGCTCCCATTCCGTTAACGTTCGATTTTCGATTTTTTGGGGCAACGTACAATCAAGTGAATGTTAGTACCAATGGGTACATTAGCTTTACACCTTACACAGAGGGATATTTTTCGCCATGGTCTTTCAGTCAAACCATTCCGGATGCCAGTTTTCCTGTGAAAAATGCATTCTTGGGATGCTATCACGATTTAAACAATTCCAATGCACAAGGAACCATTACCTATGCTGTACTTGGAGCCGCTCCTTACCGAAAATTCATTGTGCTTTTCGACAACCAATCGCATTTTTCTTGTACCGAGATGAAAAGTTCTTTCCAAATGATTTTGTATGAAACGTTGAACATAATGGACGTGCAAATCATCGATAAAAACATATGTCCTACTTGGAACAATGGTGGTGCTGCCGTTATCGGAATAGTAAACGATGCAGGTGATATCGCCTTTACTCCAGCAGAAAGAAACACAGGGGCATGGACCGCTTCTCTGGAAGGATGGCGTTTTCAAACTCCTGTAGCTACCGACAGCTATGCTTTTACCAAATGCGATGATGATGCAGATGGTTTGGTATCCTTTAATTTACAAGTAGCTCAAAATGATTTGAACGGCGCTGATCCAAGTTTGGTCAGCTTTTACCTAGCAGAATCCGATGCCATTTCGCAATCTAATGCTTTAACAAGTTTGACTTATACCAATACCACCGCTGGCGGAGAAACCATCTATGCTAACGTAAATGGTGCCATCAAAAAGATTGTCTTAAGAGTAGTAGATTGTGGTGTAGATTACGATCTAGATTCTGTTGAAACCGCTAGCGAAGATTTGAATGGCGACACGAATTTAGCCAACGACGATACCGATGCCGATGGGATTGCTAATTTTATCGACAATGACGACGATGGCGACATGGTATTGACCTCGGTAGAATATGTTTTCAATAGAAATGCTACGTTAGTGATTCTGGATACCGATAATGATGGTATTCCAAATTATATCGACAATGATGATGATGGTGATGGTGTTTTAACCATCAACGAAGATTACGACAACAACCACAACCCAGCAGATGATGATACTAATACCAACAACATTCCAGATTATTTGGAAAGTGCTGTAGCCTTAGGATTGCCTTCCTTCGCCAAACCAAGTGAATTAGTGTTGTATCCTAATCCAGCTACTACCGTTTTGAATATTGACAACAAATCCAATGAAACCATTACTAATGTGGCTATTTATAACGTAAATGGTTCTTTAGTAAAAGAAGCGAAAGGGACGTCAACCGTTTCAGTGTCCGAATTGCAAACCGGAATTTACTTCGTGAAAATTCAATTGAAAGACCGAGTAATGAATTACAAGTTTATCAAAAAATAGAACGAACCGTCCAAAATCAAAAAGGTTTACTAGTTATAGTAAACCTTTTTTTTGTGACCTGTCAGAAGCAAGCAAAGCATTTATACTTTATGGCGTAGGGTGTTGCTTTGGTATTTTTTAATACTTTTGGAATCTAGACTGTCACGCCATAGTCGACGTCAAAACATTCGTATGCAAACTATGCCAACATCTACTAACCGATTCGACTATATCGATGCTTTGCGAGGGGTAGCCATTTTGATGGTGATCGCCGTACATTCCTCACAGTCGGTAACAAATTTGCCAGCACTCGTTTCTAAAGTGGCCTCTTATGGGCAAATGGGCGTGCAACTTTTTTTTGTATTGTCGGCGATTACCTTGTGCTATTCTATAGATCAGAAACCGCTGAATCAACCGACCATAGTTTCCTTTTACTTGCGACGCTTGTTTAGAATCGCGCCCTTATATTATGTGGGGATTTTGCTCTACGGAGCGATCACGGTGCTCAAAAACTACCACAGCCTGCATCATTTTGCACCGGGGATATACACGGTAAAAAACGTAGCGTCGAATGTATTTTTTATTCACGGATTTGTTCCGGAGGCCTACAACAACATTGTTCCGGGAGGCTGGTCGATCGGAACCGAAATGGCGTTCTATGCGGTATTCCCAGGGCTGTTTTGGTTGTTCCAAAGGGAAAAACAATACCAACGATTAGGATTCCAATTAGCACTGATTGGGGTTAGTTTTGCTACCGTTGCTTGGCTAAAAGACCAACTAGAATTGTGGTTCCTGTTTTCCAACTTGATTAACATGCTGCCCGTTTTTAGTGTCGGAATTTTTTATTTTAACCACCAAAAATTCCACAACACAAAGTACTTAATCCCTTCAAAAATAGTAAGTTTGCTAGCGTTCCTGGTAGCCATAACGCTTTCCTACTACAGTTTTTTATATGATTTTCAGATTACGCTGTCGCCGCTTCTTTCCGGAATCGCCTTCCTACTGTTGCAAGACGTATTCAAACATTTTCCTGTGCTAAATGGGGCGTTGCTAAAACGAATTGGGCAATTGTCCTATTCTATTTATGTGTTTCACTTTGTCTTCGCTTGGTACGTTTCTGTTTTTGTAAACCGCATGCTGGAAGCGAAGTTATCCTCCGTGATGGTCTATCTAGTTTGTTTTCTACTAACCGTTACGGGGACGTTCTTTGTAGCCCTAGTCTCGGAAAAATGGATCGAAAAACCAGGGATCGCACTCGGGAAACAAATGATTCAGAAATACCAAAACTCCATAAAAAAGACAAGTCTTTGACAGAATTTCATTTGGGGATCACGCTACTTGAGTAAATAATTTTTAAGTTTGTCAAAAATACCAAGATGCCTCAAGAGCTTTTACTACAAGTTGCCCCCGAAGTTGCTGCAGATCCGAAGTTGCTTCAAGAGCATGTTGGAAAATTAATTCAAGTTTCGGCAGTAGAGCTCCAGAATTTGGTTATTCTCAAACGATCGATTGATGCGCGTCAGAAAGCGATTAAAGTCAATTTGAAGGTGTTGATTTATTTTCAAGGCGAAAAGTATAAACCACAAAAAATTGAACTTCCCGACTATAAAAATGTCAGTCAAGCGCAAGAAGTTATCATCATAGGTGCCGGTCCTGCTGGACTTTTTGCTGCCCTGCAATTAATAGAATTGGGATTGAAACCCATCGTAATCGAACGGGGAAAAGATGTTAGAGGTCGGCGTCGAGACCTGAAAGCCATTAACCTAGAGCATATTGTCAACGAAGATTCCAATTATTGCTTTGGCGAGGGTGGTGCCGGAACCTATTCTGATGGTAAGCTTTATACCCGTTCTAAAAAACGAGGTGATGTGACCCGTATTTTAGAATTGTTGGTCGCCTTTGGAGCATCTCCTGAAATTTTAATAGAAGCACATCCACACATCGGAACCAATAAACTACCGCAAATCATTCAAGACATCCGCGAAAAAATCATCGCATGTGGCGGACAAGTGCTTTTTGAAACCCGTGTGACCGATATTGTTATCAAAAACAACGAAGTACAAGGCATCGTCACTCAAAAAGGGGAAACGATAGTAGCAAATAAACTCATCTTAGCTACCGGACATTCCGCTAGAGACATCTACGAATTGCTCGATAGCAAACAAGTTTTTCTTGAAGCCAAACCTTTTGCTATAGGCGTACGAGCCGAACATCCGCAAGCTTTAATCGATAGCATCCAATACAACTGCGATTACCGTGGTGACTATTTACCGCCAGCACCGTATTCGATTGTAAAGCAGATAGGAGGTCGCGGCATGTATTCTTTTTGCATGTGTCCCGGAGGAGTAATCGCTCCTTGTGCTACAAGTCCTGGCGAAGTAGTTACCAATGGTTGGTCGCCTTCTAAAAGAGATCAAGCTACAGCCAACTCAGGAATTGTGATTGAATTGAAACTAGAAGATTACAAACCTTATGAAAAATTCGGTGCTTTAGCCGGATTGGAATTTCAAAAAAGCATGGAACAAAAAGCGTGGCATTTGGCAGGGGAAACCCAGAGAGTTCCGGCGCAACGCATGGTCGACTTTACACAACACAAAGTCTCCTCTGACATTCCCAAAACATCCTACGTTCCAGGAACTACTTCGGTAGAAATGGGAGAAGTTTTCCCAGGATTCTTATCCCAAATTTTGCGTGAAGGATTTTCTGAATTTGGAAAAACGATGAAGGGGTATTTGACCAACGAGGCCATACTGCATGCACCTGAAAGTCGTACCTCTTCTCCAGTGCGCATCCCGAGAAATCTAGAAACTTTTGAGCACGTCCAAATCAAAGGATTGTATCCTTGTGGTGAAGGAGCAGGTTATGCTGGGGGCATTGTCTCTGCCGCAATTGATGGTGAAAAATGTGCTTTGAAAATCGCTGAGGTATTGCAACCGTAGTTAAGGAATTTTGTTTCACTTATTATTTTGTCTCCGGAACCACTGGAGTCGGCTCGTTACCAACACACAGAGTATTGTACAATTGTACCAATTCTTCAATATCGTTTTTAGTGAAGCTTTTGTCTTGAATTTTAGCTACAAGGATTGGACAGTCTTTAAAATACTCGGAAGCGGCTCTTTTGAAATTTTTGCTAATGGTACCGAAAGCCGTAATCTTAAAAACAGCGGGATCTCCAGCGTGTTCTACATAATAATAAATGACTGGACCGCTGCCACCACCAAAAGTGACCCCGCCAAAACCTCCACCCATTCCCATTCCGGTTCCCATTCCTACCGATATCGAATTCATGTTAAAGCCAGTGATATCATTGGTGTATAAATTGACTTTTCCCGCCAAAATTAATTTCATCCATTCTGGACTACCGTCTTGTATTTCCTTGAATTGATAAGTAAAACTCCCACCATTTTCATTTAATAGCACTTGGTCTATTTGGTTGGCTTGGTAAAAAGTAGCTTTATCTCCTTCATTGGCTTTAAACTTAACTTGACCGTCTAATTTTAATTTACCTAAACCGGTGACTTGGGTGTTGTCTTTTAAGTAAATGGTGCAATGCTTGTTTTGTGAATAGCTAACTAAACTTATAAAGCATACTATCACCGTACTATAAAAATGGATTCGGAGCTCTCTTAAATTAGATTTCATTTGTAGTCTTTTTTTTGAATTATAAATGTATCTCATATTTCATTATAAATTTAAAACTATTTAAATTATTGTAATGAAAAAATGGTTTTTTATAGGGTAAATACGATATCGATATCGTAAATAATTATTGCATTTTACTCCAGAAAAATAGTAAAAACTGTATTTTTATAAAAATTATCAACCATGAGCACCATACCAAACGCATTTCAAATTACGACCCCTTTAGTTCAAGATACCTACTTAGTCAACGGCGAATTAAAAAAATGGGAAGGCGTTTTTTCTTCCGTTTATTCAACCATTTCTTCCACCGATACCTACGCGCCCACTTTATTAGGAAGTATTCCCACCATGGGAGAAGCTGAGGCGGAGGAAGTTGTAGCTGCTGCATCTACTGCTTATGATAACGGACAAGGATTGTGGCCTACTATGAAAGTGATCGATCGTATCAAGTGCATGGAAAACTTTGTAGCTCAAATGAAATTGACCCGCACGGAAGTTGTTAAATTCCTGATGTGGGAAATTGGAAAATCGCTGGGCGACTCGGAAAAAGAATTTGACCGAACTGTAGAATACATCTACGATACCATAGAAGATTACAAACAACTAGACCGCAACAATGCTAGGTTTACCAAAAGTCAAGGTGTGAATGCCATGGTTCGTCGAGGACCGCTGGGCGTAGTGTTGTGTTTGGGACCTTACAATTATCCATTAAACGAAACCTTTTCGTTGTTGATTCCCGCTATTATCATGGGAAATACCGTCGTTTTTAAACCTGCAAAACACGGAGTATTGTTGATATCCCCTCTTTTAGAAGCATTTAGAAGTAGCTTCCCAAAAGGGGTTATTAATATCGTGTATGGTCGTGGTCGCGATGTAGCGTCTCCAATTATGAAGTCGGGAAAAATTTCCATTTTGGCGTTGATAGGGAACAGCAAATCAGCAATTGCTTTGCAAGACCAGCACCCGAACAAGAATCGTTTGCGTTTGATTTTGGGCTTGGAAGCCAAAAACCCAGCAATTATTCTCCCAGATGCTGATTTGGACCTAGCCATCCAAGAATGTGTTACCGGAACCTTATCCTTCAACGGACAACGTTGTACTGCTTTGAAAGTATTGTATGTACATGAATCAATTGCCGAAGAATTCAACATGCGTTTTTCGGCAAAAGTCGATGCCTTGCCTTTTGGAAACCCATGGGAAGCAGGCGTATTGCTAACGCCATTACCAGAAAAAGAAAAACCCGATTACATTCAGGAATTGATTGACGATGCTAAAAGCAAAGGCGCTTCGGTACTCAATGCCAAAGGAGGTAAACGAACTGAGAACTATATTTTTCCAGCCATACTATACCCAGTCAACAAAACGATGCGGTTGTATCATGAAGAGCAATTTGGCCCCGTGATTCCAATACTCACTTTTAAAGACATCCAGGAACCTTTGAACGATATGGCAGAGTCTAACTACGGACAGCAAGTCAGTTTGTTTGGGAGAGACATCAAAACCATTGCACCTTTAATTGATACGTTGGTGAATTTGGTATGTAGAGTCAATCTCAACAGTTCTTGTCAGAGAGGTCCAGACATATATCCTTTTACGGGGAGGAAAGACTCCGCAGTTGGAACCTTGAGTATTCACGATGCATTGCGTTCGTTTTCTATTAGAACTTTTGTCGCTTCGAAAGACAATGCCTATAACAATGAAATTTTGCAAGCTTTGTTGAATAGCAAAGAATCGAATTTTATCAATACCGACTATATTTTATAGCAGTTTGATGTCGTCAAGATTGCGGATTTTTTTTCATTTCCTCTAGTAAAGCAATAATTTTGTCTAATTTATCAACTTCAATAGAATTCAATTTGATGGTCAGCGCTTCTATTTCTAGTTTCGCATCAATATTGGTTTGGTAATCGGCTTTGGCCTGCTCGCGGTCTCGTTCACTTTGACGGTTTTGCGCCATCATAATAATCGGAGCCGCATAAGCTGCTTGTGTAGAAAACAATAAATTCAAAAAAATAAACAGATAGATATTCCGTTGGGCATTCAATCGGCGATACGGCTTTCAAAGGTTAAATTTTATCGATGGCTTTCATGCCAGTTTTTTGGGTGCTATTATATAAATTTTGTTGATTTAATTTTTAAAACAGTGCATTCGGTAGAAAATATAGGAATTTAAAATACTGACCGTAAGTTATTTAACCTTTCTAAAAAAAACCGAAAAGTAATTTTCGGTTTTTGACAAGCGCTTTATTTTTTCTTTTTTAACCGGTCTTTAAAAAGCTTCTCAAATTTGGCTACTTTAGGTTGTATGACCATTTGGCAATAAGGTTGACTTTTATTATTTTCATAGTAATTTTGATGGTAGGCCTCCGCTTTGTAAAACTTAATAAAAGGCTCTAAAGAAGTTACAATCGGATTGTCATACACTTTTGCTTTTTTCAATGCGGCAAGAATGGCTTGTGCAGCAAGCTTTTGTTCTTCATTTTTATAGAAGATAACCGAACGGTATTGGGTTCCTTCATCGGCACCTTGACGGTTTAAAGTCGTTGGATCGTGCACGGTAAAAAACACTTTGAAGATTTCATCCAAGTTAGTAACGGACGAATCGTACGTTATTTGAACTGATTCGGCAAAGCCTGTTCGTCCTGTAGAAACTTCTTCGTAGGTTGGGTTGGTAGTTTTACCTCCTGAGAATCCGGAAACGACACTTTGAACGCCCTTAAGTTTTTCATAAACCGCTTCCACGCACCAATAACAACCACCGCCAAGTGTGATGGTATCGTATTTAGAGGCTCCCTGTTTTTTTTGAGCTGTTGCTGTTAGGGCAAAGCTTAGGCAAAGGAAAAGTATCTTTTTCATAGTATTATTTGGTATCGGGTTCAAAATCTAGAGCGATAGAATTCATGCAGTAACGTTTTCCAGTAGGAGCAGGACCGTCGTCGAAGAGATGCCCCAAATGCCCGCCACAGCGACCGCAAAGTGCTTCGGTTCGGCTCATGCCCAACGTATTATCAACTTTATAAACGACACTCGTTTTGCTATCTTGTTCAAAGAAACTTGGCCAACCGCAGCTGCTGGCAAACTTAGCGCCTGAACGGAAGAGTTTATTGCCACAGGCAGCGCAGTAATAGGTTCCTTTTTCATCGGTATTCCAGTATTTTCCAGTAAACGGTCTCTCGGTGTCGGCCTGACGTGACACTTCGTAGAGATCTTCTGGCAAAACCTTTTTCCATTCGGCATCGCTAATGTGCAGTTTTTCCGTATTGGTTCGAGAGTAATACGGATTTTTCCTAGCAGTTTCTTTTTTAGTAGTTTTTGTTTGATAGTCTTTAGAACCTTGCCCGCAAGCACTCACAAAAAATAATACCGTGACAGAAAAAGGAACTAAGAGGTTAGTCAATTTTTTCATAATGATTTTTCTAATAATTTCATTACAAATTTACTACAGCAAGGAGTTGCTTAGATATCTGTTAGTTTACATTTTGGAATCAATTAACAAATGTTTGGCAAATAAAAAGGTATTATAAAATAAATGGGGAGATTTGCTCTTTAATGCGTTAAACAACAGTTGTTTTTTAGTAGTATATGTTAAGCGTTTTTAAATCTTGAATTAGTTTGGTTGTAAACAATTCGGCTCCCATTTTATTCATGTGTGAAGCGTTAAAGAAATACTTCTTATCATACGAAATGGGATCGTTCGAATAGTTGAAAAATGGAATCTGGTATTGCGTACTCAAACGATTGTATAGCGCCATGATTTCCGGTCTATTTTTAACAAAATTTTGTCCTTTGATATATTCTGGGCTGTACACAAAAATAATGTTGAGTTTCTTTTGTTTGATTTCTTTTAAGAAGTCTTCAAAAATTCGAATTGTAGTAGGATCCAAGGGTACAGTGAACGAATCCATTTGTTTATTCACTCTCTCAAAATCGTTATTCCAGGCTTTTAATTGGCCTTGAAAACCTCGAATACGTTTGGGTTCACTTTCGTTAAAAACCATTTTTAGGGCTTCAATTACAGCGTCTCCCTTACTAAAATAGCGTATTAAAGGAATTTGATAGTCGTAATCATGATAGCCCATAAAACTTCTGGAAGTTTTTTCTAATTCGGCATTGCCCAACATATAAGGTAAAAATTGATTTGGATTGAACAAATCGGGACGTTTTTGTAGGGTGACGGCATCAATCGACATGATGATTAGTTTAGGTCGTGGATTAGCTCTCATGGCCAATTCCAAACGGTATTTTTGGAACCAAAAATTATAGCCATCCATTCCGAGATTGTAGGCTTTGGTGTGTAAACTATCGCCAATTCTAGTGGCATCAAAATGCATCCATGCTCGTGAGCTTCCGGGAATTAGTATTTGCGAATCTGCGTTTTTATCATACAAAGCGTTCCAAGTGCTGTATTCGCCTTGAACATATTGGTTGGATTTTTTCAGATATTGAGAAATCACCAAATCGGCACCGTAAGCTATTAGCACGACAGGGATTACAAAAGCGAAGAATTTAATTAAAAAGGGTTTCATTTTTAAAATTGAAAATAAACAAATTGTTGACTTGTTCCTGCAAATAAGAAGATAGTGGTAAGAATGACATAATAAAAAGCCAATCGTACTGGCCTAGGCCAATGGAATCCCATTTTCTCAAGGGCGTATTGGTTTTCTCGGCCTGCCCATTCAACTATTAAAAATAGAATGATAATCCATACGATATCATTGCGCATACCCTCTGGTTTGTTAAAGAAGGAAGCGGAGAACATCTCCTTAAAATATTGAAATGATTGCGTGATGTCTTTCGATCTAAAAAAGATGCTCGATAAGGATGCCAAAGTAAAAGTGGTGACCATTTGAAATGCTTCTTTTAAACTTGGTAAAACCTTACCTTCTGCGACCATGCTAGTTTCGTGCTTTCCCACTTTAAACAATAAATAAGGCATAATGTAAAGGGCATTGACAAATCCCCAAAGGATAAAGGTCCAGTTTGCTCCATGCCAAAATCCGATTATAATAAAGATAATGAAGGTATTTTGAACACGTTTCCAGGTACCTACTGTATTTCCGCCAAGCGGGATGTATACATAGTCTCGGAACCACGACGAGAGCGATATGTGCCAACGTCGCCAAAATTCGGGAATGTCTCTTGAGAAAAAGGGAAAGGCGAAATTGCGCAAGAGATCAATTCCAAAGAGGCGTGCCGTACCCAATGCAATATCAGAATACCCTGAAAAGTCGCCATAGATTTGCATGGTAAAAAAGAGCATTCCAATGAAGTGTGTACTTCCTGCATACTCCCCAGAATTGTTGAAAACCATGTTGGCATACTGCGCACAATTATCCGCGATAACTAACTTTTTGAATAGTCCCCACATGATTTGACGCAAACCATCCGCTGCTTTACTGGCATCAAAGACTCTTTTTTTCTGAATTTGAGGTAAAAGGTGGGTAGCTCTTTCGATAGGTCCCGCCACAAGAAGTGGAAAGAAACTTACGAAAACGGAGTATTGAATGAAGTCTTTTTCTGGAACGATTTTCTTATTATAAATGTCAATTATATACGACAATCCATGAAAGGTATAAAAAGAAATCCCGACCGGTAAGATGATTTGCAAGGTCGAGAAATGGCCTTCAATTCCAACATCAGAAAGCGCATTTGCAAAAGAGTTGATGAAGAAATTGTAATATTTAAAATACCCTAGAAAGCCGAGATTCACGGAAATGCTTAACCAAAACCAAAACTTCCTCAGTTTTTCATTCTGAGCTTCATGCATTTTGATTCCAGTGAAGTAATCTAGGAACGTGGAGAATATCAACAAGAATAAGAAACGGTAATCCCAGCAAGCATAAAAATAATAGCTGGATACCAGTAATAATAAGTTTTGAAGTTTTAAATTCTTATTGGTTACAAACCAATACAATATAAAAACGACAGTTAAAAAAACTCCAAATGATATTGAATTAAAAAGCATGTGTAGTAATTTTTTCCTGGATAATTGGTATTAGAAATTCTAATGAAACCGCGCAAAAGTAGTTTTTTTTTGTGGAAATAAGTATTGGTTAGTCTTTTTAAATGCGTTATCGTTGTTTCGCGTTTGAATTACTACACTATTTAAGATTTGTTGAACCAACTTAAAGTATCTTTTTTTTGTACTTTTGAGACGTTATAAAATGCTATGAAAGAAGAACACGTTATTTTAGTTAATGAACAAGATGAACCTATTGGGTTAATGCCAAAATTAGAAGCGCATCAAAAAGCCGTTTTACATCGTGCCTTTTCCGTTTTTGTTTTGAATGAGAACAAGGAAATCATGTTGCAACAACGGGCACACCAAAAATACCACTCGCCTTTATTATGGACCAATACCTGCTGCAGCCATCAACGAAGCGGAGAAACGAATGTAGAAGCCGGAACCAGAAGATTGTTCGAAGAAATGGGTTTTCAAACCGAGTTGAAAGAGCTGTTTCATTTCATTTACAAAGCACCTTTTGATAACGGACTCACCGAACATGAATTGGATCACGTGATGATTGGATATTACAACGATGCGCCCCAAATTAATGCTGAAGAAGTAGAAGATTGGAAGTGGATGAAAATTGAGGCAGTAAAAGAGGACATGCTTCAAAATCCTGACATTTATACCGTTTGGTTTAAAATTATTTTTGGGGAGTTTTACCATTATTTGGAAGCGCACACCCTTTAGTAGTATAGACTTCCCTATATAAGCACCTTGGTTTGTTATTAAGCCAAATTGTTCCTTACAACTCCAAAAGAATTATTATGAAAGTTACGCTAAGTAGAAAAGCCCATTTTAATGCCGCGCATCGATTGTATCGAAAAGATTGGTCAGACGCGAAGAACGACTTGATTTTTGGCAAATGCAACAATCCCAATTTTCACGGACACAATTATGAATTGATTGTTAGTGTTACCGGTGAAATTGATCCAGAAACAGGGTATTTGTTGGATGTGAAAATTCTAACCGACCTAATTAAAGAAGAAGTAGAAGATCAATTCGATCATAAGAACTTAAATATGGATGTGCCTGAGTTTTTTGATTTAAATCCGACTGCCGAGAATATAGTAGTCGTGATTTGGAACAAAATAAGAAAACGCATCCAGCCAGAATTGGGATTAGAAGTAGTACTCTACGAAACGCCTCGGAATTTCGTAACCTATTCCGGACAATAATGGCGCTGCAGTTAGGGGATTCTATTCCATATTTTAGTGCGGTTGCAACCGACGGTTCTGTGTTTGAAAGCGCTAGTGTTGTTGGAAAAAAACCAATTGTTTTTTATTTTTACCCAAAAGACGACACTCGAATTTGTACACAACAAGCCTGTGCCTTCCGAGATCAATACGAAGATTTTATAGCATTGGGAGCTGAAGTCATCGGAATCAGTGGGGATAGTTTGCAATCGCACCAACGTTTTGCTGCCAAATATCAATTGCCGTTTCTTTTGTTGTCGGATACCAATTCACAGCTTAGGAGATTGTTTGGAGTTCCTAAGGATTTACTAGGATTAGTTCCGGGGAGAGTAACCTATGTAGTGGATCAAGAAGGAATCCTTCGGTTTGTTTTTAATAGTATGTCGGGAGCTATCCATATTCAAAAAGCATTGGGTTATTTGAAATCGGTTTAATTTTTAGAATGTACTAGCCATTGAGTCCAATAGTTGTTCAACGAATAGCTTTATAAAAACAACACATTTTGCATCTTTGCACTAAAATAAAAAAATCATGAAAGGCTATCCTTTACAATTTCAACCGATACTTAAAGAACGCATTTGGGGCGGTACTAAATTGCATACCGAGCTTCATAAAACCATTCCCTTTGCCACTACCGGTGAGAGTTGGGAATTGTCGACCGTTGAAGGCGATGTCAGCATCGTTTCAAATGGAGAATATGTAGGTAAGAGTTTGCTAGATTTGATTTCTGAATTTCCAAATGAACTCTTAGGTACGGATGTTTATCATCGTTTTGGAAAGCAATTTCCATTGTTGTTTAAGTATTTGGATGCTAGAGAAGATCTGTCTATCCAAGTGCATCCTAACGATGTGTTGGCTAAAAAGCGCCACCATTCGTTTGGTAAAACGGAGATGTGGTATGTGCTGCAGGCGGATGAAAATGCCCGAATGATTGTTGGGTTTAAAAAAGATTCTAATCCGCAAGAATACTTGGCACATCTGGAGGATAAAACCTTGCTGAGTTTGTTGGATACCCTGGCAGTAAAAAAAGGGGATGTGTTTTTTTTAGAAACGGGAACCGTTCACGCCATCGGTGCAGGACTGTTAGTTGCCGAAATTCAACAAACATCAGATATTACCTATAGATTATACGATTTTGATCGGGTAGATGCCCAAGGAAAGACGCGAGAGTTGCATGTTGATTTGGCGCTTGAAGCTATCAATTACGACAGAGTGGAGGCAAAAAAGGAGTATGCAAAAGTAGCAAACGTGTCGAATGTAGTCGTAGATTGTGCTTATTTCACAACAAATTTTATTCCGCTAGAGGGAACGCTATTTGTAACAAAGAATCAAAAGACATTTACGGTTTATATGTGTACTGAAGGGACTTTTGAAGTGGTGTTGGAGGGACTTGTGTATGCTTATCAAAAGGGAGATACGGTATTGCTACCAGCGTGTGTGACGAACTATGTCTTGGTTGTAAAAGCGTCACTATTAGAAATTTACATTAAATAGTTTTTTATAGCGAGAATATGTGTATTTTTGCACCCGAATTTAGAACTTATAAAAACAAGAATTACAATGGCAAACGTTAAGAATTTAAAGAAAGATATCAATTACGTTTTAGGAGATATTATTGAAGCGGTTTACTTATTTGAAATGTCAACTACTGGGAAACCTACTGAAGCAACGAATGCTTTGATTGATGAAGCGATTACCACTTTTGATACTTTAATCACAAAAGTGAACGCTAAAAAAGTAGAAGATAAGAAAGCGCATTTCAAACAAATCAATACCGAATTAGAACAAGCTGCAAATCAATTGGTTGCTAAAATCAACGATTTACAATAGTTTTTTAGCTAAAAAAGTGAAGTTTTATTTTGCGTATTTAAAATACACTTCTATATTTGCATCGGAATAAGCCGCCAGCGTAGCTCAGTTGGCTAGAGCAGCTGATTTGTAATCAGCAGGTCGTGGGTTCGAGTCCCTCCGCCGGCTCCAAAAGAAAACCACCTCAGTACGAGGTGGTTTTTTTATGCCTTTCAATTCCGAAATTTATTTTGAAAGGGTCTCTTTCCGTTTTCTTTCAGCAATCAGTTGCTTTAGTTTTTTGCCATATAACGAATTACTTATTTTGGGCGTCATCGCCTTTTGGATGGTATCCATATATTTTAAATTAATATCTGGAATTTCGGTCAAGGTGACGTAAGGTGCAACTTCCATAGTGCTATTGGTGATCGCAAAATTAGTTACATATAGGTATTTTCTTTTCGTATTGATTTCTTGCTTTTTTTCGATACTGTCCATTTGAACTCCTTTATGGTCCTTATAGGCATTAAATTTCAGTTCCAATAACGAAAGATCTTCATCATTGAATCGAGACATGATTTTCTTGAATTCATTGTATTTATCCTGATTCTTGGAGCCTGTTACAACCGCATCGGATAGAAAATGCTCCAAGCTACTTTCGATATCAATAGTACCTGGTTCTGCAAAAAAAGAAAGCTTGTCATCTAATGATTTAGTGGTACCTCGGTCTATATGAAGGTAGTACATTTCCGGAGCATCAATATTCAGCTCGCTTGAAAAATGAGCATCGCCGTTAATGCGAATCGTATCGATGGTCGTTAAGGTGCTATCGATTATTTTTTGAATGTAAAGTGTTCCTTTTTTTAAACCGGAAATATTGCCTGTTAGTTGTAAGTTAGCGGTCTCTTTTCGAGTACAGGAAACAACGAATAAGGTTACTAGCAAGAGTGTACTACTAAATTTCATGGTGATTAATTTTGGCAAATAAATAAAAAAATCCCCAATTTAATTACTAATTGGGGATATAAATAAGTTAATTATGATTAGCCTTTCAACCAAGCTTCTTTAAGTTTTGTTTTTGAGGCATCACTCGCTTCAAAACTTACCTTATCTTCGGTTGGTATTTTGGTTTTTCCTGTAATTAATTGCTCTTTGCCATTACGTTTTATTTTTATAGTGATCGCCTCACCATCTTTCCAGTTTTGACTTGCAGTAATCATGTCGTAAATAGAATCTAAGTTGTACTTTTTGTTGTTGATTTCTAGTAAGATATCACCTCCTTTTAGCCCCAATTCGGAATAAAAAACATTCAAATCAGAATCAGGACGAATTATAATTTCTTTGGTTGTTTGATTTACGGTAATATAAGGAGTTTGCCCTTGTATAAAAGGATTGCCCGGTATTTGAATATTTTTTGGTGTTACGCCCATTTTTGCGAAATAAGTAGCATATGGAATTGGGGTTTCTCCAGCAACATAGGTAGTTAAAAATTCGCCAACTTCAGGATAAGTCAACGCTGTTATTTTTTCAAACAATTCATTGTCGTTAAAGGCTTTTTGAATACCGTATTCTGCTGATAATTTTTGCATCAAATCTAAAATGCCTCTAGCACCATTACTTTTTTCTCTGATAATGATATCGAGGCACATGCCAATTAGCGCGCCTTTTTCATAGACGTTTAAGTATTGGTCTTTGTAGGGTTTGACTAAAACATTTTCACTCATTTTTGTAAAGGACATGGTGTCGTTCATAGTACTAGCGCTGGCAATTTTTCCAGCCATTCGATTGTAAAAAGCTTCTTCTGTAATCAAGTCTTGGTTGACTTGAAACAAATTGGCAAAATATTCTGTTACTCCTTCGTACATCCACAAATGTTGTGACATTTTAGGAGTATTGTACTCGAAATTTTGAATTTCTTTGGAATGAATGGTCAATGGTGTTACAATATGAAAAAATTCATGGGAGACTACATCTTTCAATTGTTCTGCTAGTTCCACACTATCCATTGCTTCTGGCATTACGACCGAGGTTGCAGTGGGATGTTCTAAAGCGCCAAAACCGTGAGCATCATTTGCTTTTTGCACATCCGATAGGTAAATCAGAACGCTGTATTTTTTAGTGCTGTTGCATTTGCCCAAGAAATTCTTTTGTGCGGTTATCATCGTTTTCAAACTCGGCGAAATACTTTCGGCAGTATGCAACCCATTAGGGGAATACACCGCAATGAGAATATCCATCCCACTGATATTGAAAGTGGTATAATCGGGTTTGGCATATAAAATGGGATTCTCCACCAATTCGGCATAGCGACTAGTCGTAAAAACGTCGTTAGTGGTGCTGGCATCCGAATCGGTCATCGATGTCGCACCCCATAAGGTTCCCGGATGTGGAATCGTTACTGTATAAGGCAAGTTTTTGAAATCGTCAAAGAAACCAACAAAACAATGGGTGTTTAACACGATATTTTTTTCTGCATCGATATTGCTGCCTACGGGCGAAAAAATTTCGTGCGTATCTTCGATGTCGTAAGTGTCGTTTACTTGGTAGGTAATAGTGGCTATTTTTTGAGCATCGCTAATTTTCCAGGAATTGGCATCCGTTTTAGTAATGGACAAGGCGGTTCCTTTTTTGTCAAGCGCTTTGAAGTTATCAATGTATTTTCCGTAATCATCCTCCGAATAAGTACCTGGAACAATTTTAGGGAAATGGTAAATAATTTCAGAAGCGCTAATATTTGGCGGCGTCACGGTTACCGTTACTCTATCGTCTTTGATGGTATTCAAATCGATTGTAACTTGAACTTGGTTAGTAGGTTTGGTTTGACCGTAGGCAGTAAGATTCCATAATGAGGCGGTTATAGCCATCATACATAGTATTTTTTTCATAATTTTTATTTCATTTTTTTGAATCTGTCTCCAAATGTATAAAATAGTTTCACTTTGGAAAGCGAACGGTCAAGTATTAATTAGAATCTAGGACAGATACTAAAGTCATAGGAGCAAAGCTTGAAAAGCACTATAAATTTTTAAAAGAAATTGTCTTTACTGAAATATTTCAGCCGATTTCAGGGTCATTAAATGGATGTTTAAATAATTGACGTGCTGTAAAAACAAAAAAAAACTCTTGCTGGACAAGAGTTGAAGTTTTAATCAAATTTATTTTTGATGTAGTATTTGCCATCTAAATCTTCATCAAAATCATCTATTTTTATAGGTTTAGGCTTAGGTTTGGCTGCATTGGCTTTCTTTTTCCAAATCTCAAATTTATCGGCAGTCAACTTCTTTTTCATGATTTCAAGAACATCCTTCTCGTCGATACCCAATTCCTTCTTAATGATTTCGTATGGATTTCGTTCTTCTAATGCTAATGTAATAAGCCGTTCCGATTGTTCCCAAGTTAATTCGATGCGTTTACTCTTTTTCATTCTTTGAAAATTAATTCAGCAGTTTTGTTAGTTGTTCATTTCTTAATTCAATATTAAGAAAAAAACTAATTACTTTTTACACGAAGCACAAAATTTTTTTAAGGGAATTATTTTTTGGTAAAAGTGTTTTTTGAAGCCAACGGTATTTGTATTAGACTGCAAATTTTGTTTTGTTGTTCGGGGTTTCTATGGGTATCAATCTCGTTGTAATTAAATGATTGTTCGGAAGGTTAGATTAATTCTGGGACCTATTGGTTTTTTTGTTTTTGGAATTTGATGCTTCCAAAAATGTTGGGTGGTTCCCTTCATTAAAAGTAAACTTCCGTGTTGAAGTAAGATATTTTTTTTGAGTTTTTTATCGGTATTGTGTTTTAATTGAAACGGACGTTCAGCTCCGAAGCTTACGGAAGCGATAACAGGATTTTGACCTAATTCTTTTTCGTTGTCAGCATGCCAGCCATTGCTGTCGCTGCCGTCACGGTAGTAGTTCAACAATACGGTTGTGAAGGTAGTTTCGGCAGAATCTTCTACAAAGGCTTTTATTTTTCGCAATACTAAGGTCCACGGATGCGGCTGCATTTTAATATTGGAGTAGGAATACGGTTTTCCCTCATTACCATATAAAGCAGTCAAACGAGGTTGTGCATGTTTTTTTCCAAAGACCACAATGTCGTCTTGCTGCCAGGGCGTTTGCTGAAGTAATTCTTCGAAAAGGATAGTGGCTGTAGTTTCGTCAAAGAAATTTGGGCAATAGATGATTTCCGCATTGGGAGCGTCGAGGGTAATCGGTTCGGTTCGAAAAAGAGAATTCATACTTCAAAAATAAGGAGAAAAACAATATTTTTTACAGTGCTATTTTTCTCCTTTTACTAATTTTCATTCAAATGTAGATTCTGAATAATAAAACAACGTTAGCCAATTTGTAAGTGTACCTAGAATAACTAGTAATAACAATAAAGTCAAGTGTTAACGGAATTAAAGGAAAACACAGCATTTAAAAACTAAAAAGGGAAGGGGGGTGGAATGAATAATTCCGATAAGAAAGACAAACTAGATTCACTCCTCAGTTTGATTGTTAATTACAAATTAACCATAAAAATCAAAGCAGGATAAAATACGCCGTGTGTTTTTTAAAATAAATTGTGTATAGAAAACCTGGGGCTAGACGGTACTTTTTTCTGAATCGATCAAATCGCTTAAATGCAACCGTAAGGCATTTACCGAAATGCTGATTTCCCAAAAAGAAATCCCTAGTGAAATCAATAGACTGAGCAAACTTAATCCAAACAAATAAATCCCAACAAGTTGTTGTTCTAAAAAAAGCAATAACATTGCGAAAACTGATAGGAACAAGCTCAATACGCCAAACAATTGCATGTATCGAATTAAAGTCAATCGTAGATTTAGGTTTTTAATTTCCAATAATATACTGTGACTTTCCTTTTCTTCATAAGTCTGCTTTAAACTTCGAACAATGGTGGCAATAGTTAAAAAGCGATTGGTATAGGCTAATAAAATTAAGGAAGTAGCAGAAAATAATAAGGCGGGAGTTTCAATGTGAAGCGTCATACTTTGGAGTTATTTTTTCAGTCTGTAAAATTAGGGTTTTTAGCATGAATTCTGTTCTTTACGAATGCTTTTGTTCTTTAGTATTTCTTAATCGTTAAATAAAGATGAAGCGCATTATAAATTCTAAAATTGTGGTAAATTGCGCCATTAAATTTAAAAACAATATGAAATTTAGCCTTGTTCTAAAGTCTTTGTTTCTCTTACTATTGCTGAATTGCTCTTCTAAAACATACGCCCAATGTTTTGAGATTGAGAGTATTTTAATAGACGCCTGTGGCTCTGGGGCTACCACCAATGACGAAGGATTGAATGAGATGGTGCGGTTTAAAGTGGGGCCGGTGGCAATTAATACTAGTTCTATCAATGTAGTTTGGCCTAATACTGCCAATTCATGGACTGGATTGATTCAAGATGGAACTACATCATCTAAAGTCAACACTTTAAATTTAGGAATAAGTGGTTGTGGAATATTAAGAGAGCCATTTGGCGGTGTCCTTCCAGCCAATGCTAAAGTAAGACTAATCAGCAGTTATAATTTTAGTATTACCGCTAATGCTTTTGGTACGTTAACCAATGATATCTATATTCTTTTTCAAAATAATCCAGCCAATGTTACTGGAAATTTTGCGAATTACGGAACAACAGGCACGTTACTAAGAACACTTACAATTTCTTTTGGTGCTTGTAC
>CALPUN020000027.1 GCA_943326765.2 Bifidobacterium breve
CAATGCATCTTATGAGTTCTGCTCAAACTAGTAAAAAGGAAGTTTTATTTACAATTGATGACAAACCCTATTATACAGACGAATTTTCTAGAGTTTACAACAAAAATTTAGATTTAGTAAAAGACGAATCTCAAAAAGATTTAACCCAAGACCTCGAATTGTTTATTGGTTACAAGTTGAAAATAACTAAAGCCAATAAGATCGGACTTCAAAATGGAGAGGCATATAAAACAGAATTGGCTTCCTATCGTACTCAACTTTCCAAAAATTATCTTTCCGATTCTAAAGTAACCAAAGAATTGGTCGAAGAAGGCTACCAACGTTCGCTGAAAGAAATTAAAGCGGCTCACATTTTATTGCTTGTTGATGAAAATGCTGCTCCCGAAGATACTTTAAAAGCCTACAACAAATTGTTGGAAATTCGCCAACGTGCTCTTGCCGGAGAAGATTTTGGCAAATTGGCTACTGAAAATTCTCAAGATCCTTCTGCCAAAGACAACGGAGGCGATTTGGGATATTTCTCTTCGTTTCGAATGGTGTATGCCTTTGAAAATGCCGCTTACAAAACGGCTATTGGAAAAATCTCTATGCCAATCCGCACCCGTTTCGGATTTCACATTATCAAAGTGGAAGATAGTAGAGACAATCGAGGTGAGGTTACTGTGGCGCATATCATGATTTTGAATCCGAAAGAAGATACCCCAGAAGAGAAGGCTAAAGCTAAAAAGAACATTGAAGATATTTATCAAAAATTGCAACAAGGAGAAAGTTTTGAAAGTTTGGCCAAACAGTTTTCAGATGACAAATCGTCGTCTTCTAAAGGGGGTGTTTTAGCTCGTTTTGGATCGGGGCAATTGAGCTCTGAAGAATTTGAGAACGCCGCATTTGCCTTGACTCCCGAGAAACCAATGTCGGCGCCTTTTCAAAGTAAATTTGGATGGCATATTGTGAAGTTGATCGAAAAACATCCGGTGCGTACTTTTGACGAAATGAAAGTGGAATTGGAAAATAAAGTTTCTAAAGACGATCGCTCTCGTTTGATTACCAATTCTCTAAATGAAAAATTGCGTAAAAAATATGCCATCAAAAGAGACGATAAAGTATACAACGCGCTATCAAAAGTGGTGACCAATGATTATTATGATAATAAATGGGAACTTCCTGCCGATACGAAAGTTTTTGATAAAAAACTGTTTGCTGTAGCCGATAAAATGGTTACCGGTACCAATTTTTTAATTTATTTGAAAACACAGCAAAAAGCAGGAATCACTTTGAAGCCGATTGCGAAATTAGTAGATACGAATTATCAAAAATTTGTAGACGAACAGTTGACCGCTTATTATACCGATCATTTGGAAACTGAATTCCCTGATTTTTCTAATGTAATGGACGAATACCGCGATGGGTTGTTGTTGTTTGATTTGATGGAGAAAGAAATTTGGGATCGTTCTAAAACAGATACGATTGGTTTGAAAAAATTCTATGACAATCAAAAATTTGTGTACCAATGGAAAAATAGAGTCGATGTGGTGATTGCCTCTTCTACGAATATGGACATCATTAAGAAAGCGCAAAAAATGATGAAACAAAACGTAGCTCCCGAAAAAATTAAGGAAGCTTTAAATCCTAAAGACAAAGTTTTAGTGATGACTAATTCTGGAATTTTTGAAGAAGGAAATGATGCTTTGCCTAAGACTTTAAAATTTGAAGTGGGTGTTTCAGAGATTATCAAAGAGGGAGAATATTATTTTGTAACCAAAGTCAATAAAGTGCTTCCGGCAGGTGAAAAAATGTTAGAGGAATGCAAAGGGAAAGTCATTAACGATTACCAACAGTATTTGGAACAAAATTGGGTAGAGGAATTGAAAAAGGAATTTACCATCATAACTTTTCCAGATGTTTTTGAACGCGTTAAAAAGGAGTTGAAAAAATAATGAAATTCATAGCTTTTGGATTGGGGTTGTTGGGGCTATTCTCAGCCTGTAATTTCTTCACCCCCGATAAAAAACCATTAGCCATTGCTCGAGTGAACGATAGTTATTTGTTTCGAGAGGATATCAAAGATTTGGTTCCGGCTGGAACTTCAATAGAAGATAGCACGGTCATCGTTCGGAATTTCATTGACCGATGGGCTTCCCAAAAATTATTGATTCATGCGGCGGAACTGAATTTGAATTCGGAGAAAAAGACAGAATTCGATGCGCTAATCAAGCAATACCGCATTGATTTGTATACGAAAGCCTATTTGGAAGCAGTGGTGAAAAGAACCGTAGATACCGCGATATCCAACTCGGAGTTGCGAGCGTATTACGATGAAAATAAAGAAAATTTCAAAACCAATGGAACTTTAGTTCGCCTTCGGTATGTCAATTTGAAAAAAGACAATCCGAAATACGAAACCATCAAAAGTAAGTTTTTTGATTTTAAGGCGTCGGATAAAAAGTTTTGGGACACTTATGCGTTACAGTGCAACAGTTTTGCGTTGAACGATTCGGTTTGGGTAGAGTTGAGTCAGATTTATGGCAAATTGCCTTTTATTACACCCGATACACGCGATGACTATATTGTTTCGGGGAAGAGCATTCAGCAAGCCGATCAAACCAATATGTATTTGGTGAAAATACGCGCTGTTATTGATAAAAATCAAATAGGCCCTTTTGACTATTTGAAACCCACTTTGAGAGAAGTCATTTTAAACAAAAGGAAATTAGAATTAATTAAAAAATTTGAAAAGGAAATCACGGATGATGCCATTAAAGACAAGAAGTATGAAGTTTATAAATAAGAGTGCGGCATTTTCTATTTGCCTTTTGGTACTGGCCAATTGCAGTCTGTGGGCTCAAGAAGTGGTGAAAGACACTGTTAAAGCGTCTAAACCATCGGTGTCAACCAAACATCAAAAAATCGATGGGGTTATTGCTACGGTGGGAGATTACACTATATTGGACTCTGATATTGACAAATCCTTTTTAGAGATTACCAGCCAAGGCGGTTCGATCAAAGACATTACGCGTTGTCAGATGTTAGGTAAATTGTTAGAAGACAAACTCTATGCGCATCAAGCCACTCAGGATAGTATCATTATTCCAGAAGATGAGATTAAGTCGAAAATGGAAGAGCAAATGAATTATATGGTTGAACAATTGGGTTCGATGGATAAGGTCATCAAGTATTTCAAAAAATCGAATGAGGAAGATTTTAAAACCGATCTTTTGGAAATCATTAAAATGAACAAGTTGACGGGCTCCATGCAGAAGAAAATTGTAGATGCAGTAGAGATTACTCCGGAAGAAGTACGTAATTTTTTCAAGAAGATTCCAACTTCCGAATTGCCTGTGTTTGGGGATGAAATGGAAGTGGCTCAAATTGTAGTCACTCCAAAAGTGGCGGAAGATGAGAAGCAAAAAGTGATTGACCGACTCAAAGAGTTTAAAAAGGAAGTGCAAGAAGGTTCTAGTTTTGCTACAAAAGCGGTTTTGTACTCGCAAGATCCCGGTTCTAGTTCTAACGGTGGTTTTTATAAAATGAATAAGAAAACCCCTTTTGTTAAAGAATTTAAAGATGTTGCATTCAGTTTGCCTGAAGGGGAAATATCAGAACCTTTTGAAACTGATTTTGGATTTCATATTATTTATATCGAAAAAATAAAAGGTCAAGATGTAGAATTGCGTCATATTCTTTTGGTACCCGCTATTTCGGAAGCTTCCTTAAAAGAAGCAAAAGAGCGCATTACTCAAATAAAGAAAAAGATTGATGATAAAGGCATCACCTTTGCGAATGCCGCTCGTGCGGAATCGGATGAAAAGGAAACTCGTTCTAACGGAGGTGTTCTGATTAATCCGAAAACACAGGATACTCATTTCGAATTAACCAAAATGGATCCAGCCTTGTATTCTCAAGTATCGAATTTAAAAGAAGGGGAAGTTTCTTTACCGATCATCGATACCGATCAAGCGGGAAAGAAAAAATACAAATTGATCATGGTGACCAATAGAATTCCAGAACATACTGCCGATTATGCAAAGGATTATATTAAAATTAAAGATTTGGCTTTGAAAGAAAAACAGATTGATGCCATCGCGAAATGGTCGATTGAGAAAATCAAAGAAACCTATATCAAGATCAATGGCGAATACCGTTCTTGTGAATTCACGAACAATTGGCTTAAAAAGTAGTACTTAATCGTAAGGAATTTCGAATAGCGTTCATGCACCTTATTTCGGAAGGAACAAAATATCAATAACAATGTCTGACGTTACCGCAATACAAAATCTAGTTCAAAAACGAACCGAATTAAAGAAAGAAATCGCTAAAATCATTGTAGGCCAAGATGAAGTAGTGGATCAAATCCTATTGAGTATTTTTTCAGGTGGGCACGCACTGTTAGTGGGAGTTCCCGGATTGGCGAAAACTTTAATGGTGAACACCATTGCCTTGGCGCTGGGGTTGGATTTCAAACGAATTCAATTTACGCCCGATTTGATGCCTTCTGATATTTTAGGAAGTGAGATTTTAGATGAAAACCGTCAGTTTAAATTCATCAAAGGACCTATTTTTTCGAATATCATTTTGGCTGATGAGATCAACAGAACTCCCCCAAAAACACAAGCGGCATTGCTAGAAGCTATGCAAGAGCGCGCGGTGACTATTGCGGGACACAATTATAAATTGGCTCTGCCATATTTTGTTTTGGCCACGCAAAACCCAATTGAGCAAGAAGGAACGTATCCGTTGCCAGAAGCACAATTGGACCGTTTTATGTTCTCTATTAAATTGGATTACCCTTCGTTTGCTGAAGAAGTGCAGGTCGTAAAAAGCACGACTTCCGATGCGCAAGTTTCCATACAGCCTTTATTTACAGCACAAGAAATCATTGATTTCCAACAATTGTTGCGCCGTATTCCGGTTGCAGATAATGTGATTGAATATGCCGTAACCTTAGTGAGCAAAACTAGACCAGACAATCCTTTGTCTAATGATTTCATAAAAAATTATATCGATTGGGGCGCTGGACCTAGAGCTTCGCAAAACTTAATTTTAGCGGCTAAAGCCCATGCTGCCTTTCACGGAAAATTCTCCCCAGATAGCGAGGATGTAAAAGCAGTAGCCACTGGAATTTTAAGACATCGGGTCGTTAAAAATTACAAAGCGGATGCTGAAGGAATCACTATTGAGAAAATTATTGCTTCGTTGTTTTAATCGTAAAAGTGTTGTGATTTATAAGTCTTCATTCTTTAAAATAGAATCCAATTCTTTGTCGTAGAAAAATAGAAACATACTGCCCATCATATCTTGTTGGACTTTTGTAGTATTGTTGACTTCGAGAATCAATTCGTAAGAATGATTGTTGTATAGCCAAACTCCGGCTTCCGAAGAAAAAGCATCAATTTTAGAAATTCCAATATTTTTTTGGTGGTTGATGATGTTGCTTTTAAAAATTTCTTTTTTAGCGGTCTTATCAAATAAGGTTAGGGAAGTGGCAAAAGGATGCACGTGAACCGCTGCGGCATGAAGTCGCAAGCTATCTTTGATTTGTAATTGGTTGTCGATGGAGCTTCGGTATTCTTTTTTACCAACAGGGATGGTCCAATGCCCTGACAGTACTTGCCCGTTTTCGCCTTTATAACAATGATTTTTGGTTTCTACTGGAATACAATAATCTTTCCCAGGATCAGTAGGCTCTTTGTAGGGATTGCCCTCATCAAAGGGCAACATTATAAAAACGGTTCTGCTTAGTAGTGGTTTAAATTCCTTAGCATATTTTGAATAATCAATGGTTACTTCATGTTTGATTAAAAAATTGGCGTCTGGTAAGTTGTGGTTTAAAGATTCGGTGGTAATGTAAAGGAGGTCGTTTCCTTTCATTGGAATGCCATAGCCTTTTGGGAAACTGAAATTTTCTAATCCGTGTGAAAGCGAGGTCATTCGAGGGTAATACAATCCGATACGCTTTTCAAGATGAAAATTACTGAAATACTTCACGTCGTTAAAATCGATATTGGTGTGGCAAATAAAATCATTTGAAATGGGGTGCTTTGATTTGGAATCCAAAGCTTTTACATGAAAGCTTGTAATCCAAAGCAAGGTGCTGTCTTGTGATAATTGAATGTAATTGGAGGATTTCGGTCCTTCCATTGATTTGTAGATCCCGTCGATATAAAAAGCAGGGGAAATCATTTGGTATTTAAAATGGGTCGTATCGATGACCCACTGGTTGTCGACCAATCCTGTTTTATATAGAAACATCGTTTTAATGATGGCTTTGTGTCGGTTGGGAAGTTGGTTATACCAAACGCTAGAAGCAATTGTGCCTACTACAAACAAAACGCCTAAAATTTTGTATATCTTTGATCGAAGCATTTGGATAAATTTTTTTCAAAAATACATAATTCGTCTGATAGTGAATTCAATAAACGATAAGAAAAGAATTTTCGGTTTGGATGTGATGCGAGCAACAGCCATCATGATGGTTTTGTTAGCGCATCTCTATCTTATTTTTCCTTCAAGCAATGGTGTTGTTGCGCAAATTATTTCATTATTTGGTTTTTTAGGAGTTGAGATTTTCTTTGTCTTAAGTGGATTTCTAATTGGGAAAATACTTTATAAAATGATGGTTTTGGAATCGGAGTTTACAATAAAACACGTTTTTCAATTTTGTAAAAGAAGGGGGTATCGCACGTTGCCGAATTACTTTTTCGTTTTATCGCTTGCAATTTTATTAGCCCTAAAATTTGATTATGATTTAGACCAACTTTGGAAGTATTTCTTTTTTCTTCAAAATTTTTCCCAACCGATGCTTTCTTTTTTCCCGGAAAGTTGGAGTTTATCCATCGAAGAGTTTGCCTATTTAGTTTTGCCGCTATTTTTATGGGCCAATTTCGTACTCTTTAAACCAAAAAACAAATCGAGAATTTTCTTAATGGTTACAATTACACTGCTATTAATTTTCTTAGGAACAAAATATGGGTATCATATCACAACAGTCAATACGACGTTGCTACAATGGAATATTGCTTTAAAAGCAGTGGTGGTTTATAGATTAGATGCTATTTTTACAGGAGTATTATTTAGTTGGTTGTATTATAATTATGATTATTTTTGGAAAAAATTCAAATTTTTATCCTTTCTAGTTGGCGCAATTTTGCTTGGTTTACTCTTTATAGGAGTTGGTTTTTTCGGTATACGAATTGAAACACACCCTTTTTTTTGGAATGTATGCTATCTCCCAATGACGTCTTTTGCTTTTGCTTTTTTTCTTCCTTTATTGTCGGAGTGGAATACCGCAAGTGTTTTTATAAATAAACCGGTGGTGTTTATTAGTAAAATTTCGTACTCGATTTATTTGTTGCATTATAGTGTGCTATTGCAATTGGCGCGGTACTTTTTTAATCCTTCAGAATATACAACCCTCGGACTGTTTTTCTATTCCATTTTTTATTTAATGGCGACCTTAGTATTTAGTTGGTTTTTATATCGATTTTTGGAAAAGCCAATTTTGGATTACCGAAACAATAATTAAGAATCTGCATTTATTCGGATTAAAATTCCGTATTCTATAAAAAATACACATCGAAAATTAGCATTTCGCAAATTATTATAATCAATCAACTTATTTGATTAAAAACTTTTTAATAGTATATCGATTCCGTAAATTTGCACAGCAAACAAATTAACCTATTTTATTATGGCTTTTGATATTGAAATGATTAAAAAAGTGTATGCTAACATGACCACTCGAGTTGACAAAGCACGAGAAATTGTTGGACGTCCATTAACACTAACGGAAAAGATTTTATACAACCATTTGTGGGAAGGAATTCCAACACATGCGTTTGAGCGAGGAAAGGATTATGTTGATTTTGCACCGGATCGCGTGGCTTGCCAAGATGCTACGGCACAGATGGCGTTGTTGCAATTTATGCATGCCGGAAAAAGTAAAGTGGCAGTGCCAACAACGGTTCATTGTGACCACTTGATACAAGCTAAAGTGGATGCTAAGACGGATTTAGCACGTGCTAAATCACAAAGTAATGAGGTTTTTGATTTTCTTTCTTCAGTTTCCGATAAATATGGTATTGGGTTTTGGAAGCCGGGAGCTGGGATTATTCACCAAGTGGTATTAGAAAATTATGCTTTCCCTGGCGGAATGATGATAGGCACCGATTCGCATACTGTAAATGCTGGAGGGTTAGGGATGGTGGCCATTGGAGTTGGTGGTGCAGATGCTGTTGATGTTATGTCGGGAATGGCTTGGGAGTTAAAATTCCCTAAATTAATTGGAGTAAAGTTAACAGGTAAGCTTTCCGGTTGGACGGCACCAAAAGATGTAATATTAAAAGTAGCTGGAATTCTTACTGTAAAAGGTGGAACTGGAGCTATCGTTGAATATTTTGGAGAAGGAGCTATCGGGATGTCTTGTACTGGTAAAGGAACCATTTGTAATATGGGTGCTGAGATTGGTGCTACAACCTCGACTTTTGGTTACGATGAATCCATGGATCGTTACTTAAGATCAACCGATAGAGCGGATATCGCTGATGAAGCGAACAAAATCGCTTCTTATTTGACGGGAGATGCTGAAGTTTATGCCAATCCAGAATTGTACTTTGATGAAGTAATTGAGATTAACTTATCGGAATTGGAACCTTATTTGAATGGACCCTTTACCCCAGATTTAGCAACTCCTATTTCTAAAATGAAAGAAGAGGCTTTAAAAAACAATTGGCCATTGAAAATTGAATATGGTTTGATTGGTTCTTGCACGAATTCTTCTTATGAAGATATTTCTAGAGCCGCGTCTTTGGCAAAACAAGTTGCGGATAAGAAATTAAAAACAAAATCACATTTTACTATTACACCGGGTTCCGAATTAGTTCGGTATACTATTGAACGAGATGGTTTTATAGATACTTTTAATAAAATCGGTGCTACTGTTTTTGCAAACGCATGCGGACCGTGTATTGGAATGTGGGATAGAGAAGGAGCTGAGAAGGAAGAAAGAAATACTATTGTACACTCGTTTAATAGAAATTTCTCCAAACGAGCGGATGGGAATCCAAATACCTTAGCTTTTGTTGGTTCACCAGAATTGGTGACTGCATTAGCGATTGCCGGAGATTTATCTTTCAATCCACTGACCGACACCTTAATTAATGAAGATGGTCAAGAAGTCATGTTGGACGAGCCTACAGGAAATGAATTGCCTCCGCGAGGATTTGCTGTGGAAGATGCTGGATTTCAAGCTCCTTCTGAAGATGGATCAGGAGTAAAAGTGGCTGTGTCACTAACTTCGGAACGATTGCAGTTGTTGGCTCCATTTGAACCATGGGATAAGCAAAATATTACAGGCGCAAAATTACTTATTAAGGCCTTTGGAAAATGTACTACAGATCATATTTCTATGGCTGGACCTTGGTTGCGTTTTCGGGGGCATTTGGATAATATTTCTAACAATATGTTGATAGGTGCAATCAATGCCTTCAATCAAAAAGTGAATAGCGTCAAGAATCAATTGACAGGAGTCTATGATCCAGTTCCGACTGTGCAGCGTGCTTATAAAGCCGCGGGTGTTCCTTCTATAGTGGTTGGAGATCATAATTATGGAGAAGGTTCTTCTAGAGAGCACGCAGCAATGGAGCCTCGTTTTCTGGGCGTTAAAGCGGTTTTAGTGAAATCGTTTGCTCGTATTCACGAAACGAATTTGAAAAAGCAAGGAATGTTGGCTTTGACTTTTGCCAATGAAGCGGATTATGATAAAATTCAAGAAAATGACACCATCAATTTTGTTGATTTGGTAGATTTTGCTCCAGTAAAGCCATTGACTTTAGAGTTTGTTCATGACAATGGAACTGCGGATACCATTAAAGTGAATCATACTTATAATGAAGGACAAATAGGTTGGTTTGTTGCTGGTTCGGCATTGAATTTAATTGCCGCTGCTGGAAATCGGTAAGTAGCTATTTATTACTTTTAATATTCTAATCCTCGAAGAAATTCGAGGATTTTTTTTATAGTGAAATCACTTTAAAAATTATATGGTGATTGGTTTCTGTTTTTTTACTTGAATCACAGTCTGTTGCGCTAGAGGAATAGCATAGTTTTCTTATTAAAAACCCAGTTATAAACAATTCATTATGAATGTGTTAACAACTTTTATCTGCATTTGACAGGACTATTTCCTACAATAATCATTAATTTAACTGTATATTTCTTACAAATATATCGTTTTAATGCTTTTTGTCGAAATAAAATACAATTTTAACTTTTTCGTCGGTTTTTTATGCTGTTAATCTGATTATGTTTGTAAAGCAGTTTAGTGATCCCCATTATTAAAGTGCGAGTAAAAACATCCTTAATTAAATAATCTTAAACCTACTTACTATGATTAATTTTTCCTTGAAATTTTTCCTTCATTCTTTTTACGTTTTATTTTCTGTTCCGTAGAAGAGAATTTAACCCACTATTTTGGGTGTTCTATAAGTTGTTGTTTGGGCGCAACTCTTATTTCTAAAGGTAACTAATACCGACAGTAAAGAAATTTTATTTTATGTATATAAATACTTACAAATAAATATTTTTAACGCATTTAAACGATTAAAAGTTACACTTTAACGATTTTATATTTTTTTAATTTATTTAATCTATTTACTTTGTGTTGTACAAGTACTATCCCAAATCTTATTTGTACACCCCAAAACAAGAATTCAAAAATTTGTTTAAAAACTTAACCTACTATTATGAAAAATTTACTACTAATGCTACTTGTATCAGTAGCGATGCAATCGCAAACTCAGAATTATACTGTTAGTTTAGAAAGTATTGCAAATCCGGAAAGAGGGTTTTACCACAATATCCCTACAGGTCTTGTAACTACAACGTATCCTTTGTTAAGTCAAAGTGCCTTAAACACATACCGAGCCGATAAAGTCGCGGTAATTCAAAGGATATTTTATTTAAATCAATTTATAGCATCGCCAATATCGGCAGATTATCTCGCTAACATGCAAACCGATTTCAATACCATCAGAAATGCAGGATTAAAAGTGATTGTTCGATTTGCGTATTCTAAAAGTCAAACTGCGGTAGCTTTAGATGCTACGAAAGCTCAGATTTTAGCTCATATTCAACAAGTTGCTCCAATTATTCAAGCCAATAGAGATGTAATTTCGGTATACCAATATGGATGGATTGGTTGCTGGGGAGAAACGTATTATTCTAGTCAAGTCGCTGAATTTGGTACGGGTGATTATACGCAATACACAGCAACACAATGGGCTAATAGAAAAGAGATTTTAGATGCTATGATTAATGCTACTCCAACGGAAATCCCTGTCCAAGTCCGCTATGTATACTTCAAACAAAGAATGTATCCTTCGGGAAGTAATCGCATTGGTTTTTATAACGATGCTTTCTTAAATGTATATGGAGATTCGGGAACGTTCTTAGTTAGCGGAGCACAAGGAGTGCCAAGCGCTACTGATAGTAGCTATTTGCAAACGCAAACGACAAATCTCCCAATGACGGGTGAAACAGATGCAATCAATGCGCCAAGAACCGATTGTACGAATGCGGTCATAGAAATGGATCGATACAACTGGAGTTTGTTAAATAAAGATTACCTAACGGCCAATATTACCAATTGGTTAGCACAAGGTTGTTTTGCTGACGTGGAAAAAAAATTGGGCTATCGTTTTGAAATGCTAAATTCAACGGTTGCCAATAATACCCTTACATTGAATTTACAAAATACCGGCTTTGCTAATATTTTTAAAGATAGAAAAGCTTATTTAGTGCTTAGAAATACAACAACAAGTACAGAATATCCTTTTGTTTTGAGTACAGATATCAAGTTATGGAAAAGTGGTTTTAGTCTGCAAATAGTGCAAAGCTTAAGTTTGAATGTGCCAACAGGAACGTATCAATTGTTTTTAAGTCTGCCAGATTCTCAATCTACGAATCCATTATTTGCCATTCAATGCGCCAATGTTGGAACTTGGGATGCCGCTAAAGGATATAATAACCTAAATCAAACAGTTTCTATTACAAACGGTTCGGTTACTACGCCAACAACTCCAGTAGTTACTGCGCCAACGACAACGCCAACTACTACTTTAGCCGTTCAAATTGCGTTAGTAGGAAATACTACAATTACCATAGCTAATCTTCCTTCAACCACATACACCATTAAGGTTTATAATTTGAATGGACGTTTGAAAGCAACTTCGACAAATATTTCTAATCTTAGCAGTGGGTATTATGTTGTGAAGGTTTATTGCAACGGAGTAACCTATACTCAAAAAATATACAAACAATAAGATGGCAACCCGCATCTAAAAGATCCATACTATTTTTTTTGTTACAAAGAAAAACCTGCTCTTTCTGAGAGCAGGTTTTTTGATTTACAAGTGTCACCCTAACGTTTGTCTAAAATTTCCATAAGCCCAGAAAACTAAAAGATTTTCTCATAATTGAAATTTACGGCTGTGAGGGTTTCCATCTTTTGATTTTTGCACTTGCCGGGAACTTGCACCTCTTTTCCTTTTAGGGTTGTGGCTGTATTGTTTCTGATTTTATTCTCCACAAAAAGCGAATAAATTTTTTGAGTGATTCTTCTTTGATTTTATTTTTTGCATTAAACGCACTTCCAATCAGTGTTCCTTTTTTGCTATTGGAAATCAATTCCATTTCCTTTTAGCCATAGCTGTAGCTCGAAATGTCAGGATTATTTTGAGCATAGCTTACCCTATGAAGAAATAATAAAAACAGCATTTTTTGCATACTCCAATTTGGTTTTGCAAAATTAAATCCAGTTCAAATAGACTTTAATCTGAAAAAATGATTTGAAAAGTAATTTTATTAAGCTGATTGTAAGTAAATTAGGTTTTATATTAGAGAACAAAGGGAAAATAAAGAAGGAATATAGAACCATTAAAGTTCATCGTTCGTACTTTTTTATATCTTTAGCAAAACCAAAATTAGTACTTATGGAAAACCAAAACCAAGAAGATTTTAAAAGAGAATTAGGATTGTTAGACGGAACCATGCTTGTCGTAGGCTCTATGATTGGATCCGGAATTTTTATAGTAAGTTCAGATATCGCAAGACAAGTTGGTTCTGCAGGTTGGCTGACTTTAATTTGGCTTATTTCTGGGATTATTACCATGATTGCAGCCGTGAGTTATGGAGAATTGAGCGCGATGTTTCCAAAAGCAGGTGGGCAATATGTCTATTTAAGAGAAGCATACGGAAGGCTAATCGCTTTTTTATACGGATGGAGTTTCTTTGCAGTCATTCAAACCGGAACCATCGCAGCAGTTGGTGTGGGCTTTTCAAAATTTGCGGCTTATCTTTTTCCAGTGATGAGCGATGAAAATATCCTCTACGACTTGGGAAGCTTTAAATTGAATGCCGCTCAAGTAGTTTCCATTATTACAATTGTTTTCTTGACTTATTTGAATAGTCGAGGAGTAAAAAATAGCAAAACGTTACAAACGATTTTGACGGTTATTAAGATTTTATCGCTTGTAGGATTGATTGTTTTCGGATTTTTATTAGGTGCGAAAGCAGCAATATGGGATGCCAATTGGGCCGATGCTTGGGCTACGAAAACCTATGTAAAAGACACCGCGTCTTGGTTGCCCATTAGTGGTGTGGCTTTAATTTCGGGAGTTTCTGCGGCAATGGTAGGTTCTCTCTTTTCAAGTGATGCTTGGAACGGAGTTACGTTTATTGCTGGGGAAATCAAAAACCCCAAACGCAATGTGGGTTTGAGTTTGTTTCTAGGAACTTTTATAGTGACAATTATTTATATTCTAGCCAATTTGATGTATATGGCAGTCATTCCTTTTGATCAAATCGCTACTGCTAAATCGGATCGTGTGGCTGTGGTCGCTTCGGAATATATTTTTGGAGATAGCGGTACTTTGATAATCGCTATTATGATTATGATTTCCACCTTTGCGTGCAACAACGGATTGATAATGGCAGGCGCTCGGGTTTATTATACGATGGCTAAAGACGGGTTGTTCTTTAAAAAAGCAGCACATCTGAACTCGGCGAGTGTTCCGGCTTGGGCTTTATGGGCGCAATGTGTATGGGCTTCGGTATTGTGTTTGACGGGTAAATATGGTGACTTATTGGATTTTGTAATTATCATTGTGTTGATTTTTTACATCCTTACGATATACGGAATCTTTCTTCTTCGCAAAAATATGCCCGATGCGGAACGTCCTTACAAAGCGTTTGGCTATCCTTTTTTACCGGCTTTCTATATCCTAATTGCCAGCGCAGTTTCTATTGCGTTGTTGTTTACCAAAACCAGTACGTGTGGTTGGGGTGTTTTGATTATGTTAGTGGGAATACCAGTATATTATTTAACAAAACCGAAAGAATAATACCACTTCCAAGGTTCTAGCCCTGATGGTAGCGGCATCCTTTTGTGGCGGCGTTCGACACAAAAGATAAAGCGAACAGCAGGAATAGCTTCAAATAAAAAAAAATCCGTTTCAAGACTGAGACGGATTTTTTAGTTTTATAAAGCAGCTACTAGTAATAGGTGAAGCGTCTTACTTTAGCGATGTATTTTGCCAGGCGAATGACTTGATGGCTGTAGCCGTATTCGTTATCGTACCAAATGTAGAGTACGATATTCTTCCCGTCGGCCGACACAATCGTAGCATTACTATCGTAAATGGAAGGTGCTGAAGTACCAATAATATCGGAAGAAACCAATTCGTTGTTTAGGGAATATTTGATTTGCTCGACCAATTCGCCTTCCAGTGCATATCTTTTCATAATGGCATTGATTTCGGCTACCGATGTCTCTTTCGAAACTTCTAAATTTAAAACGACTAAAGACCCGTTCGGCACAGGTACTCTGATGGCGTTGGACGTTAATTTCCCCGCTAACGTAGGCAATGCTTTGGCAACGGCAGTTCCGGCACCCGTTTCGGTGATGACCATGTTTAAGCCAGCGGCTCTTCCGCGTCGGTATTTGTTGTGCATGTTGTCGACCAAATTTTGATCGTTGGTATAAGCATGGATGGTTTCTAAATGACCTTTGACAACTCCGAGTGTGTCTTCGACTGCTTTTAAAATAGGAGTGATGGCATTGGTAGTGCAAGAAGCTGCGGAGAAAATAGAGACTTCATCAGGGTTGTATTCGTTGTGATTTACTCCGTGTACAATATTGGGAACCCCTTTTCCAGGAGCCGTTAACAACACTTTTTGAACGCCTTTGGAAGTGAGGTGTCGGGACAATGCTTCTTGTGTGGTGAATGCTCCTGTATTGTCGATTACTAAAGCATCTTCGATTCCGTATTGGGTATAATCAATTTCTTCGGGCCCGTTAGCGGTGATGACGTGAACGGTGGTGCCGTTGATAATTAAAGCGTTGTTGCCAGGATCAGAAACAACAGAGCCTTGAAAGTCGCCATGTATCGAATCGTAACGCAATAAGGAAGCTCTTTTTTCGAGGGAAACCGCATCGTTTTTATCTCGAGTTACAATAGCTCGAAGACGCAACTGATTGCCTTTGCCCATTTTCGACATTAATTCTCTAGCTAGCAACCGACCAATTCGACCAAAACCATAAAGGACCACATCTTTGGGTTGAATGTCTTGGGTATCTTTGGCATCTCTTAATTTGTCAATTACAAAAGATTTGGCGTTGTTGTATTTGTCGTTTTGAAGATGGAATTCATACGTTAATTTTCCGATATCTAATTTGGAAGGCGGTAAATCTAAGGATAGAATCGCTTTAGCAATATCAACGGAATCAAAAATGGAAATGGGTTTGCCAACAAATTCTCCAGCATATTCATGAAGGTTGATAATGTCACTTACGTTTCGGTTGATTAATTGATTTCGAAACAAGACCATTTCGATGGATTTGTCGTACCATAAATCGCTGATGATTTTGATAAATTCGACGCTAGCTCTTCTTCGATTCACTTGAAAAGAAACTTCTTTTTCATACAAATGGATGTTGCTCATGGTTTAAAATTATAAAATAGTTAGTGTTGTTTTTTTTCTAATTTGGTGCAAAAGTATCGATTTCAAACGTTTTCGTAAAATTTTTTGAAGGATTTTTTCAATAAAAAAAGCCACCTCTGTTTTTTAGAGATGGCTTTTTCAACAAACTAAATTAACCTCTTATATTATGATTCGGATGCGTTGTCCTAATTTGTTAATCAATTCGATGCTTACGCTTTGATTTTCGTCTTTTTTATCCAAAATTCGGGAAGCTGCTTCTACATCGGTTGTTATCAAGTTGTCGATGCTGAGAATAATAGTTCCTTTTAATTCATCGTAATACGGTTTCAAATTATCGTTGTTGATTTCTTTAATTCGAACTCCTGAATCGATATGGAATTTCTTTTTATCGGCAGCGTCTATATTCTCTAATTCTAAACCTTTGAATTCGGTTGTGAAGAATTCATTTTTGGTTAAAAGAACCGGGACAGTATACGTTTTACTGTTTCGAATGTAGGAAACTTGCACCTTGTCGTTAGGTCGTTTCGTGTTAATGTATCCTGATAATTCAGCGTACGTAGTAATGTTTTGGGTGTCGATTTTGACAATGATATCGCCTTTAGACAAACCTGATTTTTCAGCACCAGAATTTTTAGTGACTTTTTTCACATAAAATCCTTGTGTTTCTGAAACACCTAGTTCTTTGGAAACGGAACTGTTCAGTTCGCCGCCTTCTACCCCTAGAATTCCACGTTGTACGTTTCCGAACTCCATTAGGTCTTCGATGATTTTTCTAGCGATGTTCGATGGTACTGCGAAAGAATAGCCCACATAAGATCCCGTTTGAGAAGAGATCATGGTGTTGATGCCGATTAATTCTCCTCGCGTATTTACTAAAGCACCACCACTATTTCCTGGATTGACCGCTGCATCGGTTTGGATAAAAGATTGAATGCCATTGGTGTCTAAATTTCTAGCTTTAGCAGAAACGATTCCTGCAGTTACGGTTGAGGTTAAATTGTAGGGGTTTCCAACGGCTAAAACCCATTCGCCTACTTTTACATTATCCGAATCGGCGAAGGCGGTATACGGTAATTTCTCATCGGCATTGATTTTTAAAAGGGCAATATCCATTTTAGAATCGGTTCCAACTAATTTGGCTTTGTATGTTTTTTTGTTGTTTAACGTGATTTCAATATCAGAGGCGTCTTTCACCACATGGTTGTTAGTGACAATGTAACCGTCTTCTGAAATGATAACCCCGGAACCAGTTCCAATTTGCTCTTGCTGTTGTCCTCCGTTATATCCGTAGAAGAATTCCATCATCGGATTGGTTACGGTTCTATAGGAAACATTTTTTACGTGAACAACGGTGTGAATCGTTTTGTCGGCGGCTTCTGTGAAATCAAGGCCTTCGGGAGTTAGACCAACCGTTTTAGCATAATTAGAAGGGGCTAAGGTAACTATGTTTTTATTTTTTGAAAAAAATCCGCCATCGGCTATGAATAATTTATAACCTCCAAGTGTTGTAGCACCGCTCAACAATGACACTAAAAATAAACTTGAAAATCTTTTCATTTTGCTGTAAAATATTAGTTAAACGTTTCTGTTTTAAAATTACTACCGTAAAAATATAAAAGTATTTTTTTGGATAAAACAGTTTAACGCTCGTTTAACAAGGATTAACGTTTTTTTAATATTTCAAAATTTTATCTTTCCAAAAGCTCCTCTATTGAATAAATGCCGGTAGTTTATTTTTAGGTATTATTTGTACCTTTGTTTTCATTCTTTTCAACTATGCAAATTTCATTTAGCAAATACGAAGGAACAGGCAACGATTTTGTCATCATTGACAATCGGATGCAAACGTTTCCTAAAGAGAACACCGAGTTGGTGAAACATTTGTGCGATCGTCGTTTTGGTATTGGTGGTGACGGATTGTTATTACTGGAAAACGATTCTCAATCTAACTTTCGAATGGTGTATTACAACTCAGATGGCAATTTAAGTTCGATGTGCGGCAATGGGGGTCGTTGTATGGTAGCCTTTGCGAAAAGCTTAGGGATCATTCAAAATAAGGCCTCCTTTATAGCGAGCGATGGAATGCATCAAGCCACGATTTTGGATGATGGTATTGTTTCTTTGCAAATGTGTGAGGTAACCGAAATTTCAATGGCAGCTAATTATGTCTTTTTGAATACGGGTTCTCCACATCATGTGGTGATTAAGGAAGATTTGAAAAACGTGGATGTGAAATCAGAAGGCAGCAAAATTCGGTATAGTGACTTATATGGAAAAGCAGGAAGCAATGTAAATTTCGTTCATCAAGTTTCCGATGCTGCTTTTGCAATCCGTACCTACGAAAGAGGTGTCGAAGATGAAACCTTATCTTGCGGAACTGGAGCAACTGCGGTGGCTATTGCGATGCATGCTTTGGGAAAAACAAATTCAAAATCGGTTGAAATTTTAGTGGAAGGTGGGAAATTGAAGGTTACTTTTGAAAAAGAAGAATCTCACTATAAAGAAGTATTTCTTATTGGCCCTGCAACATTTGTTTTTAAAGGAGAAGTGACATGCTAACATTGAGAGGAGAATCTATTTATTTAAGAGCGTTGGAGCCAAATGATTTGGAATTTATCTATGCGGTTGAAAACGACGAATCGATGTGGGAAGTAAGCTATACTCAAACTCCGTACAGCCGATTTTTAATTCGGCAATACCTCGAAAATGCAAACCAAGATATCTACGAAGCCAAGCAATTGCGCTTAGCGATTTGTAAAGACCAAGATTTTCCAGCTTTGGGATTAATTGATTTGTTCGATTTTGATCCAAAGAATAACCGAGCAGGGGTTGGCATCTTAATCCAAAATCAAGGGGATAGAAATGTAGGGATTGGTAAAGAAGCTCTGGGATTGGTCATTCAGTATGCTTTTACCCATTTAAATTTGCACCAGTTGTATGCAAATATTGCTACGGAAAATCAAGCCAGTGTATCACTTTTTACTAAATTTGGCTTTCAAAAAATCGGAATAAAAAAGGAATGGAATTTAGTCAATGGGAAGTATCATGACGAAGCTTTGTTCCAATTAATCAATCATCAAACGAACGTCAGCGAGCTGCCCTAATAACTTTAAAAATTTTACATTTTGAACTTCAAAAAAATTGCAACTTACTTTTCAGTCCTATTAATCACCGGATTGATGATCTACGGGTACCTACTTTATCGGGATATTTTTTCAGACAATACTAAGTTTGAAGCCGACGAGGTGTATGTATATATACCAACCGATGCCAATTATGCGGAAATAAAACAAATGGTCCTGCCATACATTAAAGACATGAACCGGTTTGATAAAGTAGCTCAGAAAAAAGCCTATCCGGAACGAACGGAAAAATCAGGACGGTTTTTATTAAAAAAAGGAATGAATAGCAACCAAATCATTAATTCCTTGAGAGTAAATGTCCCTGTAAATATTGCTTTCAACAATCAAGAGCGCTTGGAGAATTTTGCCGGCCGCATTGGCTCTCAAATTGAAGCCGATAGTTTGAGTTTGTTGACCGCTTTTAGAGACCCTAAATTTTTAGAAACCAATGGATTCACTTCCGAAAATGTTTTGAGCCTATTTGTTCCCAATTCGTATGAGTTTTTTTGGAATACTTCTGCGGTGAAATTCCGGGATAAAATGGCCAAAGAATACCGAAAATTTTGGACAACAGAACGATTGGAGCAAGCAAAACAGTTGAACTTAACCCCGATTCAAGTTTCCATTTTAGCATCTATTGTGCATAAGGAAACAGTAAAAAAGGACGAACGCCCTAAAGTGGCCGGTGTTTATTTGAATCGCTTGGCCAAAGGGATGAAATTGGAGGCCGATCCTACGGTGATTTATGCGGTCAAATTGCAATCGAATGATTTTAATCAAGTCATCAAAAGAGTTTTGAATAAAGACTTGGTGACCAATTCGCCATACAATACCTATAGGAATCAAGGATTACCACCTGGACCGATTGCGATGCC
>CALPUN020000028.1 GCA_943326765.2 Bifidobacterium breve
CGATTTTATTTTTTGGATTTTGTGCCAATTGAACAATGACTTTTTGCATCAAATCAAAGGGATAGACTTTTGAGTCGTATTGTGCAAAAGGAGCGATGCCTATCCGAGTGGTGTGTTTTTCGCCGAGTATTTCACTAACGGAAGCTTCTAGTTTAAGTTTCGGAGGAAATATCGGATTTTCTAAATTGACTTTGAATCCCAACGATTCAAAAACATCTGCATGCCTTTCAAACATTGTAGGCAACGGTTTGAAAATTTTGTTTTCGGATTGGGTTAGTGCTTTTTTTTCGGCTCTTCCTTTATCTGTAAAGGCCACTTTTTTTCCGCTCCAAGCCATTAATGTTCGGACTACTTTTGACCGCAACACATTGTGCAAATCGGCAAATGCATCAATCTTTAAGGGTTTCAACTCTTGGAACAACCGCCACAACCCTAGAAATCCTTGATGACGGCCTTTGGCATCAAAAGCAAAAAAAGTCACGTTCGGAATGCCGTTGAAAAGCGGTTCAAAAAACGGACGGGAAATGACCGTAATTTTGAGTTGCGGGTGTTGCGCTTGCAAAGCTCTTATAACAGGAACCGTCATGGCGACATCTCCCATAGCGGAAAGTCTCATGACGGCTATATGTGATATTTTTTCTAGCAAGTTGTTCTGGAATTCAAAGTCCTAGCCCGGATAGTAGCGGCATCCTTTTGCGGAGTGTCCGCAGCAAAAGATAGAGCGCATAGCCGGAACAGCTCCTTCGAAAATTATTTTTTATTTTGATACAAAATTGGATTCAAATCATCGTCATTGTACATTTTCATTTGCTTGTAGACTTTCATAAATTTGTCACCCTTTTCAATATCGTGCAACAAATCATCAATGGCAATGGACAAATCGGAGCGTTGCTCTAAAAGCACATTCAACTTAGTTTGGCACTTGTCTTTGTGTTCTTGTGACGCATCTGCTCGGGTTACTTCTTCGTGCATGTGGTAAATTTTCAACGCTAAAATCGACAAGCGATCAAAGGTCCAAGCAGGGCTTTCGGAGTTGATTTTTGCGGTTGGTTTTACATTGACATGGCTGTATTTTTGTAAAAAATAACTGTCGATATATTCTACCATATCGGTTCGCTCTTGATTGGAAGCATCAATTTTTCTTTTCAACACTAAGGCCGCCACGGGGTCGATTTGTGGGTCGCGAATAATATCCTCAAAGTGCCACTGCACGGTGTCGATCCAGTTTTTATGGTACAACAAATGTTCGAATTGATCTTTAGTGTACGGATTGTTTATAGGTTGGTCTACATTGTCGAATTGGTGATACTCTTGAATACTTTTTTCGAAAACGGAATACGCTAATTTTGAAAACATTTCTTTATAATTTAAAACACAAAGATACTTTTTATACTTTTATAGTCTAGAAAAACTTAAAAAGTTTACTAGTGCCATTCCAATTCGTAACTCGCAAATCTAAAATCACATCATGCAAATTCATTATTTATCAGAGGACAACAGTATTCTGAATCATTTTTTAGCGCAAATTCGAAATGTCAATGTGCAACACGACAGCATGCGTTTTCGGAGAAACATTGAGCGAATTGGCGAAGTGATGGCTTTGGAATTGAGTAAAGATTTGCGCTATAAGGATATTGAAATTCAAACGCCTTTAGGCATTAAGAAGACGACAGAAATTGAAGAGAAGCTTGTACTGTGTTCCATTTTGCGTGCGGGTTTGCCTTTGCATTTGGGGTTTTTGAATTATTTTGACAATGCCGAAAACGGATTTGTATCTGCTTACCGGCACCACCCAAACAACGATGATTTCTTTGATATTTTAGTAGAATATCAAGCAGTTCCAAATTTGCAAGACAAAACCTTGTTGCTTATTGATCCGATGTTAGCCACCGGACAATCGATGGTTGCGGTCTTCAATAAATTAATGGAAAAAGGAAAACCAAAAGAAATACATATTGCTGTCATCATAGCGGCACCTCAAGGTATTGACTATCTTAAAACCCATTTGCCAGATAGCTGCCATCTTTGGGTAGCGACTTTAGACGAAACATTGAATGCTAAAAATTATATCGTTCCTGGTTTGGGGGATGCGGGAGATTTGGCTTACGGCAATAAATTATAACTGCGTAAAAAAAGCGTAAAACGCTAATAGAATTAGAGTGAATAAAATTACTTCTTGCTGCCATTTTCGTTGGGTAGTTTCGATGTGGCTGGTGGTGATCATGGCCATTGGCGCAAAGGTAAACACTAACAAATCGTTGCTTTTATTGGGAGAAATTAGAAAGACGGCTACTCCGATAACCACCGCAGAAACTACTTTTTTGTATGTTGGATGTAAAATCAAAGGCCGGTTGGACAACGTTAATACTAACGAAACTAGAAAAAAGAAGCCAATAGTGGCGTATACAGACAGCGCTAGGTTTTGATGGTTGTTCGTGAAATAGTTTAGTCTGGAATCGACTACGGCTTGTTGAAGTAAGTGATCTACCCAATTTTTATTAAAGAAGAACGCACTTGCAACAAAAATAGTAGTCACCGTAAAAACCGCAATAATCGGTAAGAACCAATTTCTATAGTCGCTCGCCACATGAAAAAGGATGGAAATAAAGACCAATCCCATAAAAAGAATGCTCCAAAAATGAAATAGTGTCGCCACACAAACCCAAAGTGCCGCGTCGAATATTTTTTCTTTGGGCGCTTTTAGGGAATGTAAAGAAACGAGTCTTCGCATGGCTAACAAGATGAAAAAATTAGCCAAAAGCAGTGAGGTATTGTCTAAGACCGACGGGAAAAACAATAGAAAAAGCAAATAAAATAGTGCGGTATAAGCGCTATCTTTACTTAATCCGTTTTTCTTTACTATAAAGTTAGTGATGAATAGGGATGCAAATATAATTCCCAACAAGGCTCCCTTAATCCCAAGGTTAATGCCAGAAGTATGGGGCACGAGATGTTTTATTTGGTACAAAAAAAAGAAGAAAATAACCCCAATGATGACCAATGAATAATTTAATGGTGTAGATTTTCTAAAAAGACTTGTTATCATAAGGATATTTTATACTTTTGTGACTGTAAATATAATACTTGTTTAAAAAAACAACACTACATATTATGAAAGCATTTTTTGAAGGAATACAATGGTTATTTGAAAACATCTTTTTCATTCCTCAAGATTATTTGAGAAAATTAGAGCTAACTAACTGGTTTGGTGCCAATGCCATCAATTGGATTTTTATGCTTATTTGTGCCGTTACTGCCGTTTACTGGTGCAAACAGTTGCAATTACACAAAGACAACAACGAAGAAAATCAAGATACAACAGCGCATTCTTTCTTAACCAAGTAAGTCTCGCCCAATATCTTTTCTAAAATACATCGTATCGAAATGTAACTTGTTTATGTTTTGATACGATTTTTTTATGGCTTCTTGAAAATCATTCCCATAAGACGTGACTGCCAACACTCTTCCTCCGTTAGTAAACACTTTGTCCTTTTCCATTTTGGTTCCAGCGTGAAAAACGAGTGAATCTGTAATGTTTTGGATTCCGGTTATTTCTTTCCCTTTCTCATAGTCTTCGGGATATCCTCCGGAAACTACCATAACGGTCGTGGCGCTTCGTTCGTCAATTTCTAACGTAAGTTCATCGAGTGTTTCGTTGGCAACGGCTAAAAACAATTCGACCAAGTCGTTTTTTATTCTCGGAATTACGACTTCGGTTTCGGGATCGCCCATTCTGACATTGTATTCAATAACCATGGGGGCGCCTTTTACGATAATTAGTCCGATGAAAACAAATCCTTTATATTGAATTTTATCGTGTTGTAGTCCTTCAATAGTAGGTTTGACAATTCTGGTTTCTATTTTTTCTAACAAGACCGCGTCGGCAAAAGGTACTGGGGAAATGGCGCCCATACCTCCGGTATTTAATCCAGTATCGCCTTCTCCGATGCGTTTGTAATCTTTGGCCGTGGGTAATATTTTATAATTTTTACCATCTGTTAAAACGAAACAACTCAATTCGATGCCGTCGAGAAATTCTTCAATAACGACTTTAGCACTGGCCAATCCAAATTTGGAATGCACCAACATGTTTCGCAATTCGTCTTGGGCTTCTTTAAGATCATTAATAATTAGAACCCCTTTCCCGGCAGCCAATCCATCTGCTTTTAATACGTAAGGCGGCGATAAGGTTTCTAAAAATCGGCATCCTTTTTCAACGCTTTCTTTGGTAAAACTATCATACGCCGCAGTAGGGATGCGGTGTTTTACTAAAAATTCTTTGGCAAATTCTTTACTGCCTTCCAGTTGTGCTCCTAGTTGAGATGGACCAATAACGGGAATGGCATGCAGCTTTTCATCGGTTTGAAAAAAATCAAAAATACCCGCTACCAAGGGATCTTCAGGACCAACCACTACTAAATTGACGTGTTCTTGAAGCACCAGTTCTTTAACCGCTTGAAAATCGTTAGGATTGAGGTTTATGTTCGTTGCGATGGTTTCAGTACCTGCGTTACCAGGTGCCACAAAAAGCTTCGTACAAAGTGGCGATTGAAGCATTTTCCAGGCCAAAGCGTGTTCTCTTCCGCCCGAACCCAATAGTAAAATAGTCATGGTAGTGGTGTTAGTGGTGTTCGGCAAAAATACTGGCTTTTCAACTTAAAAAATAATTAATCTCTAAATAATTCTAGGTTGGTAGTGGATAGTTCTGGGTAAATATTATTTTTGGTAAAAATTACTACTGCCGTGTTCCATCTTTTCAATCTTACTTTACAATTAAATGGGTTTCCAATAGCGAAAGCCAAAGCAGAATTGTCGAAAATTTTGGCCTTAACCGAGGCAGAATATGCCGAATTTTTACAGGGGAAGAAGAAAGAAATCCTCGAATTTCATTTAAAAAACAACGCTTATTATAACGGTTTTTTAGGGAACAAGCCAATTGAAAACTGGGAAGATTTACCCATTATGAGGAAAGTCGATTTTCAAAAACCACTTCCCAATCGCTTGTCTGATGGCTATTCTAAAAAAATGGTGTATGTTAATAAAACTTCTGGTTCAAGCGGCGATCCATTCGTTTTTGCTAAAGACAAGTTTTGTCATGCTTTAATTTGGGCCAATATTATGCGTCGATTTCAATGGTATGGCCTTGATTTTAATCATTCGTGGCAAGCTCGCTTTTATGGGATGCCGCTGGATTTTATTGCCAATACCAAGCTGCGGTTAAAAGACTTTTTAAGTCATCGGTATCGTTTTAATATTTTTGATTTTTCGGATGCTGCCATGAAAAAAATGGTGGCGAAATTTCAAAACACCGCTTTTGATTACATCAACGGTTATACAAGTTCTATCGTGTTGTTAGCGAAATACCTCAAGCAAGAAAATCTGTATTTAGATTCGATTTGCCCTAGTTTGAAAGTATGCATCGTTACTTCCGAAATGCTTTTTGAGGAGGATAAAAAATTGTTAGAAGAGCGGTTTCGAATTCCGATTATCAACGAATATGGAAGCGCCGAATTAGACATTATCGCTTTGGAAAGTCCAGAAGGGATTTGGAAAGTAAACTCGGAAACCTTATTCGTTGAAATTCTCGACGAAAACAACCAGGTGCTTCCTTATGGAAAAGAAGGTAAGATTGTGGTTACTTCGTTATACAACAAGGCACATCCTATGATTCGATATGAAGTAGGCGATTTGGGGGTTTTGGATGAAAAAAGCACGTTGAAAAACCCTATCCTGAAAAAACTAACCGGCCGAACCAATGATGTAGCGCTTTTACCCAGCGGAAAGAAATCACCAGGTATGACGTTTTATTCTATCACCAAAAAATTGTTTAGTGATGAAGGCAACGTCAAAGAATTTGTAATCCTTCAAACCAAAAGAGATACCTTCGAAATTGAATATACTAGCGAAAGGGAATTGACCGAAGTCGAAATTACCAATATAAAAAACGTTTTGGATACCTATCTTGAAACCGGTTTGCACTACCATTTTTATCGTAAAGCTGAAATAAAGCGAAGCGAAAGTGGTAAACTGAAACAGTTTAGATCTTTGGTTTAATTTTGGTCACATAAAATGGTTTGATGCATAATTGGGTTACTAGAAACCCCATCATACAACCTAGTGAAACTAGGGTCGAAAACTTATGGAACCTTCTATACACCGCAAAATTATGCTGCAATAGGGAAACTTTTGAAGCTGAAATGGAATTTTCTCTAATTCTATAAAACGCCAAACTCTCGGGAACGGGTTGCGCTACTTTTATTTTTTGGAGCACCGTCAACCATACCATCCAATCTTGCCGTTTTCGGATGCTGGAAACGGGTATTTTTCCAAAATAATCGACATCATAAATTCCGGTCAGATTCCCAACAAAATTGCAAAAAAACAACTGAAAATAGCGAAGTTTTATGGGGGCTTTTACTCTTCTGTTTAAAGGCAATCCCTCCTCGTCAATGCAATCGTAAAAGGAAAAGGTAAACGGTAGCATGTGCTGCTGTAAAAAGTTGATTTGTTTGCGAAGTTTTTCGGGTTTCCACAAGTCATCCGCATCTAAAAAGGCAATGTATTTTCCTTTGGACAAAGAAACCGCTTGGTCTCTAGCTACGCCTGCTCCTGAGTTTTTACTCAATTTATAAAAAAGAATTCGGGAATCGTTAGTGGTGAATTCCGTGATTATTTTTTCGGTAGCATCAGAGGAGCAATCATCAACGATAATCATTTCCCAATTCGAATAGCTTTGGTTTTGTACTGAAAGTATGGTGGCAGCAATGAATTGCTCTGAGTTGAAGGAAGGCGTAATTATGGATACTAGAGGCGTTTCCATCTTTAGTAGGCTTTATCTTCGCCTTTAAAAATATTAACGACCGTTTGTACTATAATTTTTAAATCGAGAATTAACGACCAGTTTTCAATATAAAACACGTCGTATTTGATGCGGTTAATCATGTCTTCGTCGGTTTCAATTTCACCTCGAAAACCTCTTACCTGTGCCAATCCTGTAATTCCTGGTTTCACATAATGACGCACCATGTATTTTTTAATTTTATTCCCATAGGCTTTGTTTTGGGACCATAAATGAGGTCTTGGGCCAACTACCGACATATCTCCCAACAAAACATTCAAAAACTGCGGCATTTCGTCAATACTTGTTTTGCGCATAAACCTTCCGATTTTAGTCACCCGAGGGTCATTTTTGGACGCCTCTCTCTCGGTGGTTTTATTGATTTGCATCGAACGAAATTTATAGCAGAAGAACTCCTTTTCATCAATTCCGGGTCTTCCTTGCTTAAAAAATATAGGACCTCGAGATTCTAATTTGATTAAGAATGCTAGGACTGGAACTAGCCAAGATAACAATCCAAGAATTACAAATAAGGAAAAAACAATGTCAAAAATTCTCTTAAAAACCTTAGTCACTGGGTCGTGTAGCAGTGTCTTTCTCAGGGATAAAACGGGGAAGAACTCGTAGTATTCAATTTTTAAGTTCTTTGAAAAAATCTCTTTTGAATCGGGAATAAACTTAATGGCTTTGCGATTATCGTCTGCAAAATCAACCAAGTCCTTCCATTGGTCGTTTGATATTTCGTTCAAAGAGCAATAAATTTCATCCACATTGTTTTCTAAAACGAATGCCTTCAAATCGGCGAGTTTTCCTTTAATTTCTGAATTACTTTTCTTGTCTGAAAAATAACCCATGAAACGATAACCATAATCATTTCGATTTTCGAATAGTTCTTTCAATCGAATCGATTCTGGAGTATAGCCAATAATTACCGCATTTCTAAAGTTGCTTCCTGTTACTATTCTGTATTTCTTTAAATAGTAAAACAACAAATATTTAAAAATAGTGATTAACATAAAGCTAGAAACCATAAAATAAGCAATGGCTTTTCCGCTAAAAAGTACTTGCTTCGAGAAAGGAAAAAAGGCAATGGTAACCAACAAAAATAAAACTCCTTGTTTGATAATTTTGGAGACAATTTCTACCGGAGTTGTGAAACGATAGATGTCATAAAACTTTATAAATAGAGCAATGAATGCCCAGGCTAACGTTTGATATCCAACGTAATAGAAACAATTCAGATTAAGGTCTTTAAAGAAAAACAAACACAAAGAAGTGATGACCAACAAGTCTAAAGTGATACTTATTGGTCGGATATATTTAGAATATCTTCCTGTGTGGGTTCCGGTCATCCTAGTGAATATAACTGGTAAAGTCCTTGTGCTCTTCTTTTAAAAGCTCTTCGGTTGACAAGGATTTGAAGTAGTCGTAGGTAATTTTCATTCCTTCACTTCTCGAAACTTTTGCTTCCCAGCCCAGTATTTCTCTGGCTTTGGTGGTGTCTGGTTGTCTTTGCAGAGGGTCATTCATTGGCAAAGGATGGTAGACTACTTTTTGAGTGGTTCCCGTAAGTTTGATAATTTCGTCTGCAAAATCTTTGATGGTTATTTCGTCTGGGTTTCCAATATTTACTGGATAAACATAATCGGAGTGCAGGAGTCTGAAAATTCCTTCCACTTGATCGTCTACATAGCAAAACGAACGGGTTTGGGAACCGTCTCCGAAAATGGTTAAGTCTTCTCCGCGAAGTGCCTGCCCGATAAACGCTGGGATTACACGACCGTCATTGAGTCGCATTCTGGGTCCGTAAGTATTGAATATTCTAACGATTCTGGTCTCAACACCATGAAACGTATGATAGGCCATGGTGATCGATTCTTGAAAACGTTTGGCTTCATCATAAACACCTCGAGGTCCGATGGTATTTACATTGCCATAATATTCTTCTGTTTGCGGGTGAATTAATGGATCGCCGTATATTTCAGAAGTAGAAGCAATTAAAATTCTTGCTTTCTTAACTCTCGCTAATCCTAGTAAATTATGGGTTCCTAACGATCCTACTTTGAGCGTTTGAATTGGAATTTTTAAATAATCTATCGGACTTGCTGGCGATGCAAAATGCAAGATGTAATCTAATTCTCCCGGAACATAGACAAATTTAGTGATGTCATGATGGTAAAATTCGAAATTTTCCAATTTGAAAAGATGGGCAATGTTTTTTAGATCTCCTGTGATTAAATTATCCATCCCAATCACGAAATAGCCTTCTTTGATAAATCGATCACACAAATGCGACCCTAAAAATCCTGCGGCTCCAGTAATCAGTATTCTTTTCATAGTATATTTAGGTATTATTTTGGGGTGTTTTTTGTTTTGGTTTGGCGTTAAAAAGGCAGAACAATACTGTAAAAAACACGATTCCTCTTTGACGGCATAAAAATGATTCTGTCAAAAATAAACTTATCATTAGAACTGCAAAAGAAATATGTATAAAATCTTTGGTATTTATTGCATTTTTTAAATTTAAGAACACCATAGCAAGTAACAAAAGTAGTCCGAAGATTCCCAATTCAGCAAAAATTTGAATGTATTCATTATGGAAATTTTTCAGCCAATACCCCTCGTAAATCTGATGCTGCTTCCCTTTTTCTATAATTTTAGCATCGCTGGCATTTAAACCATATCCCTTTAAAAAAAGGGGTTCTTCAATCAGCATTTCTTTAAAGATTCGGATTTGATAGATGCGAAAAGCGGCCCCTGGAAAGAAATCGTTTTCTTTAAAATGGTCTTGGGTCCATGCTTTTTTGACACTTACATTATAAACTTTTGAGGTAGGCGAACCTATATTGGGATTCACGCTATTTTCAATAACATTCGATTGATATTCGATTAAAAAACGGTCCTTAATTTTCTGGCTAATTCCGATGATTCCAACCAAAAGCAATAGGCTTCCTAAAAGGACTGCCTTTGCTTTGATATTTGATCGGTAGTTATACCAATAATAACAAACTACTAATGCGAAATATACTATTATGATATTCTTGGAAGACAACAAGAGTAAGAAAAGTGTTACTAATCCAATGATTATTTTATCCGTTAGTTTGTTTTTCGCTTTCGTAATAAAATAAAAATTGGCAACAGCTATATAAACAGAAACGTGGATTGCATTGACATCTTCGGTTACCAATTCATGGTAAAAAAAAACGGAGCTGTCATGAGATAAAGCGAACCGAACAAAAGCCTTACAGAGATAATATAGAGTAAAGCCAACCATACCGTAGCTAAAACCCGAAATGATTTTTTCTCGCTGTTGTTTAGAAATAGCAGGTAATAAAGCAAAACAAAGTGGGAATAAAAATAATGGGAGTCCTTTGGATAACGCTTTTAAGGAGCTTGAAAAATCGATCGACCAAAACAACGAAAGCACCATTACAAAAAACAACCCAACGGGTAACAATAGCGCGGTATCGGTTTTAAAATTGCTTTTGCGAAAAGTAAACAACGATACCAGAACCAAACTGCCCAAAGCAATACTGTTCATAGCATAGCTAAGAGGAATGCATAGCAAAGCAAAAACAATAAAAAAAAGGGAGGGATTTTGACTAGTTTCTAGCTTTAGATTTAGAAAAACAGTCTTCAAATAGCTGTAAGTATTCTCCATTTATTTTTTCCCAATTAAATTCATTTTCGATGGCCAAGTAATTGGCTTCAACCATGGGCAAGTTATCATTTTTTTTGATAGTTTTCAAAATGTTTTTAACGTCTAATGGATTGGAAAAATAATGCGCATTTTCTTTTAAAATTCCTTTGTTAAAATCATTATCGTGTGCTATTACCAGTGCTTTAGAAGCCATTGCTTCTAATAAAGAGGGATTGGTGCCGCCAACGGAATGCCCGTGAAAATAAAAATTGGAATAAAATCTTAAATTGTCTAGATATTCCAGATTGTAAATGCCTCCTAAGAAGCGTATGTTCTGGAAATCTTTATATTTATTTTTTAAATAGGCTCCGTATTTAGTATTGTGATTTCCCACAACAAGAATATCCATTTTGGTTTCGCTAAGCGATACGCCTTCCAGAACCATGTCTAAATTATTTTCAGGTTCAAAACGCGCCATAATCATGTTGTAATTATCTTTAATTACTTCATATTGTGCCAATACACTTTCGTTGGGATTTGAAAAAGGATACGCTCCGTAAGCGATATAGGTAGACTGCTTCTTGTACCGTTCCAATAAAAACTTTTTTATTCCTAGGGAATCCGAAACCAAATAGTCGCTACTAATGGCTGCCAAACGTTCTGCAAATTTTAAAAACTGCTGAACGGGTTTTGAATATTTAGTGCGTTTCCACTCTAAACCATCCATATTGGTAATGATAATTGGGTTTTTAGGAAGCAGGAAAAACCAAACAGAATTACTAGTATAGCCTAGTTGGAGAATAATATCAAAATCTCTTTTTCGAGAATCTAAAATACAATTGAAATCATAAATAAACTGCCCAAAAGTACCCAACCGATGTTCGGGATCGTTTTGATGCAAAATGTTTACGCCGTGAAATACTTTTTCTTGAAAGGGATGGTTGTGGGAATTGTAAACATAAACCTCGTGTCCTTTTTCAACAAGATACACCGAGAAAAACTCAGCGAATTGTTCAAAACCTCCGTAATAATTGGGGACACCACGAGTTCCTAGAATGGCTATTTTCATTATAGTTTAATCAATTCTGTATTGAAGTTGCAAACTTAATAAAATGAACCCTTACTTTACAAGAATAAAACAAAAAAGCACTAACGGTATAAAACAGCAAATTGATCAATGTAATTCTTGAGTGAAAAAACCGTGATTGCTCTCTCGAGTCCTTCAACTCCCATTGTATTTCGTAGTTCCTTGTTGGAAACAAGAAGTAACAAAGCTTTTTTTAAGGCCTCTTCATTATTTGGCGCTACTAAAAGTCCTGTTTTATTGTTTTGTATAATTTCTACTAAACCACCATGATTTGCCCCTATTACTGGTTTGCAAGCTAACATAGCTTCGATTGCAACTAGTCCGAACGGTTCTGGTTCTGTTGAGGGAATCACTGCAATATCAATACTATCCCAGATTTTCCAAACCTCTTTTTGAAAAGGGACTATGGTAACTTTTTCCTCTAAATGATATTCTTTTATTTTCTCTTCTAAAGCTTGTAAAAACACTTCCTGATTGGGTGGTGTGGATCCAACAAATACCAACTTTACTTTTAATACTTCTTTTTCTAAAAGGCGAAAGGCGTTTAACAACAGCTGTTGCCCTTTCCATCTGCTTATTCTTCCTACCAACGCAATTACTATTTCGTCATCACTGGCTTTGAAATATTGTGTTCTAAAATCGTGTCTTTCTGTAGCAGAAATTTTGGGCGAAATCCGGTCAAATCCGTTTAAAACCACATGAGATTTTGAAAGGAGTTTGGGTCTTTTCTGAACCATAAACTCTTGGGTTGCTTTGGAATTGTAGACTACAGTATCTGAAAAAAAATCTACAATTTTAGGATACAAATTGCTAAAAATTTTGGGATGTGAAATGATTTCGTGAACATGCCAAAGATGTTTAATTCCGTATCTCTTAGCATACAAAGCACCTGTCAAGACCGCCAAAGTATTGGAATGAACCCTATGAATTTCTCTTCCTTTCAAGTTCTTACGGATGCACCGAAACGATCTATACACTTGAAAGGGCAACGATATCAAGTTGAAAAAAGAAAACATTTTTCTAGAAATTTTGATAACGGGCGCTATAATAATTTCTATTTCATTCTTTTCTAATTCGTCATAAAGTGGTCCGTGAGAAGGCAAAACCACAATCGGATTGAATCCTTTCTGTTTCATTTCAGAAACCAAGTACAATAGTGTTTTATCAGAACCATAGAGTTCTGCCGATTGGTGGATGTAAACAATGTTATTCATGAACTAGATTTTCTGACTTGTTTTTCTTGTTGGCTACCTCTTGATAACAAATAAAAAATCCTATTAAAATGGATTTATTATCCAATAAATTATACACTCCTAAAAATACCCAATTAGAAAAAATTAAAAATATTCCGGTACCCAATAACAAGAGATTCAAATTTGAAACTTGAAGGATTTTGGACTTTTTTCGCACGAACAATAAGTAAATAGAATAGAGGTAAATTGCAATACCCAACAAACCCGATTTTAGAAATACGGTCATGAATCCATTGTGCAAAATTGAAATGTATCGCAGGAACATATCGCCAAGCCAAACTTCTCTCTTTAAGTCTATTCTTGATCCAAACCCTTCTCCAAACAACATTGTAGGAGTGCCCTTTCTCGTTACTTGTTTTACTGTATGGATGTTTTCATAAGATCGGTAATTGTCGTTAAAATCCTTCCAATCATCCGCATCTATTTTTGTTTTAAATGGTTCGGTTGGCGCAATTTTAATTTTGTATAGAAGTGCTTCAAGTCCCGGACCATTCCTTTTTGGATTGATGTAAAGAATAGTTGAATACCCAATTAAAGTAAAGGCTATAATTGATGAAACTACAGTTATTGATGTCTTATTAATTTTGAAATAACCCTTCATCGCTAGAAAGAGAATTACGAACTGGATAAAATTAGTTCGCGACAAATACATAAAGCTAGAAAAGCCAACAATAACGGTAAAAATCAGAAGTTTATTTTTGCTGAATCCCAGTTCGAATTTCTTATGAAAAAGCAACAAAATTAAAACATACACTTCATAATCACTGAAATAACCGCCCCATTCACGCAAACCATTAACTTTTGTTACGTGGTAAAAAACTACTGCAGTTCCCAAAACACACAAATGGTAAATTGAAATCAATACTCCTACAAAAATAATGGTCTGAAATGCCTTTTTAAAATTATATTCACACAATTGGTATCCTATCAAAATTCCTAAAATAGGTTTAATGACATAGGTAATATCTCTAATGACAAAATAGGCTTTGTAATCATTGTGAAAAAACAAAACAACCGTAGCGATTGAAAATATGGCTATAAAGCATAGTAGATATTGGAAGATATCTTTGGAATATTTAGTCTTTAAAGTGACTAAAGTAATTAGAACCCAAACCGAAAAAGTCAGCTCATAACTTTGCACATAAAGAACGCCAATGGCAAGTGCAAATAGAATTTGATACAGTGTGCTTTTGGGAAGAACGACGCTCATTAGATTGTTTTTAAAACTTTAGCCGGAATACCTCCTATGATACTATAGTCGGGGTAAATTCCGTTAACCACTGCCCCGGCAGCCACCACCGAATGATTTCCAACTTCGCAACCATCTAAAAAGGTTACTTTGGCACCTACCCAAACATTATTTCCTATTATTATTCCTTTAGACGTGACGCCTTGATTTCGAATTAATTGCGTCTTATCTGAAAAATTATGATTCTCCGAATGAAAGCTGACATAAGACCCCATGATAACATCATGTCCTATTGTTATGCCTCCTGCTGCACCAAACTCGGTAAATTGACCTACGGCGGAATTATTTCCAATTTTAAGGCCTTTCCCATATTTAGAAAAATGACTTGTGGAACTTAAACTGGAATAGGCTCCAATTTTAACGCAATCTCCTAAGATGATTTTATCGGAAGCGAAACCGTCAATAACACAATGGTGATCAATGGTGACGCTTTTTCCAAATTGGATATTTTTGGAGTTCTGAATTTTGGTTTTACTTCCAACGAAGACTTTGTGTCCTGTTTTAAAAAAACCGCGAAGCAACATAAAACCTCGTTTCAAAAGTGTGTTTACAATTAGTTGGTTTGGAATTTTGGGGTCAATCGTATAGCTTTTCCCTGATTTGTGAAGTAATTTTTGAAATACTTTTTTTATCATTTCCTTTTGAATTGAATGTAAAAATAAACGCTGGTCTTTGTGAGAATCGTTTAAATCTCTTCAAAAATACACTTTTTAGGTTGAACTAAAAAAGGCTGTTGGTTTTTTTAAAATATTTGAAAAGGGATCTGCTTTTTTAAGAAATAAAAGTAAATTAAAATGGTGGTCGCTTCGGTTAGAATTAACGTAATCAATACTCCCGATATTTGATATTTAGGCAACAACAAAACCATTCCCGCCAAATTAACTACGACCATTATAGTGGTCATTCTCACGTATAGTTTTTGTTTGTTTAAGCCCAGCATCAATTGCTTTAGCGGAATTGAAATACTAATTAACAATGGGATCAAAGTTGCCAGTCGCAACAAGCCGCTAATCGCTTCTATATCGCTTTTGGTGAAAAAAGAGACTGCTGCTGTGGAAAAGAAATAAATTCCAGCCATTGATAAAAGAATAAAAATAAAATTAAGCCCGTTGTAGGTTTTCCAAAAACGATAGGCTTGTTTACTGTTTTTGTCTAACAGGTAACAAACTCTTGGATATACAAAATTGAAAAATAAATAAATATACGTTTTAAAGATCACCGTAATTTGCTCTATAATCTTATAATGTCCTGCCAGCAAATTATTCCCAAAAATTCCGATTAACATGATAGGGGCGTACATTTGTAAAGACACAAATAGTTGGGATGAAAAAATAGAAAAATTTTCCTTCAATTGCAGTAGAACGAATCTTTTTTGTGTTTTTCTGAAGGAGAAATTATGAGTTCTTACCACATAAATAAAAGCTAATGAATTGGATAAAACCGTTCCAATTCCCCACCAAAGGTTAATCAAAATATAATCGCTTTTTTGGTGGATGCAAACAAAAATCCCAAACAAATAAATCAGTTTTGAAAGGATGGTTAAGATGGTAATCCATTTAAAATTTTCGATGCCTTGCAGAAACCATGTTGGATTAATAAACTGACCAACTAGGATTGGAAGTCCCAACAAAAACAAATTCCTTTCGGAGCTGAAAAAGGGAACAAAGCAAAATATAATACTGGTTACAATCAGGATGCTGATTACCAAGATAAACTTTGCCGTAAAAGTCGTGATAAACGTTTTTTCTAATGCAATTGGGTTTTCTCTGTTAACGGCTACTTCTTTTACCCCTATAATATCGGAGCCATAATCAATAAAGACCATGATGAAAAAAGAGATTGCCATTCCGATACTAATCTTACCATAGTTTTCAATGCCACAAATAGAAACAATATAAGGAACTACTAATAGTGGGGTGATTAAATTAAAACCTTGCCCTAAACCGTATATAAACAGGTTGGTGTTTTGTTTGTTTTTGAGTAAGGCTGTGATTTTATCTGATATCATTATCGTTTAAAAAAATTCAACTATAAAAGAAGCTGATTTTAAAAATAAAAAGCCATAAGTCAATGTTGAAACTTATGGCTTTAAAAATATTCTGAATTATTTTATTTGGTAATCAAAGCGATTTGATCTAATAATGCTTGTTGTGGATAAAAGAAAGGCGTTTTGAACTCTCCTTTTGCTTTCTTGAATGTAATGGTTCCTTTCGCAGCATCAATCTGTGATTCTACATCCTTATTTTCGATAAAGTATTTGTAAAAATCAGCCCCTTTGGCTTCAAAGTTTTTTCCGTAAAAACTACATTTGAAATTTTCTAAAATTACATCCCCTTGGGTTTTCTCTAGACCAAAATCAAATCGGATGTCGGTTGGAACAATGGCGTCCTTAAAATCAAAAACGATTTTTTGACTTTCTGCTTGTCCTTTAACACCTGTCCACAATGCTTTTTCTCCCGTAAAATTAATTGTGTTGTCTTCAGTGTAATAGACTGCAAAATTATCGTCTTTGTCAGCAATAACGCTCATCTCTACCGTGAAGTTATCATTTTTTTCTACTTTAGGGGTCGCCGCTTCCTCTTTTTTTTCATCCGCTTCTTTCTTACAAGAAGTGAATACAATAGATAAAATAGTCGTAATAATTAAAAATTTTGTTTTCATGTGATTTTATTTTTAAAGGGCAAATTTATAAAAATTTTGGACGTACCGATTATTATTTTATTGAATTACTTTTTCTTATTTAAAGAAATCGAATTTATTACTGCATTTCTATCCTGTGAGTCCATCACCAAATCATTGTCATAGACTAATTCTAAACTGAAGTTGCCGCCCGGATGGGAAAAAGAAATTTGATTTGGTTCTTGACTTGGAGAATTGCTTAAATAAAGGCTTTTTATTGTTTTTTTATTCACCTCTACGTTGATATGGGCGTTTTCGCTATTAATAGGTTTCTCTGGTAAACTAAATCCCTTAATTGCTAGGATATATTCGCCTTTTTCTAGATCAATCTTTGGGTAGGCTGTTGTCTTATTTTCAACAAAAATCATCGCTCCACTTCCGTCAAACATTGCATTTTGGAATCTTTTTAATTCAATAAACGCATTTTCATTATGTTTTGATTTGAATTCAACACACCAAGCATCATAAAAATTGTATTTGTTTTTAACGATAAAATTTTCGTTAACAAAAGCGCTGTTTTCACTAGTCAAATTGTATTGATTCGTATTTCCGTCAACAAACCAAAACGACGAAGGGTTTCCTAGCCCGTTCCTCATGTCGTCTACATAGTTGTTCAAATCTTTCTCTTCGGTAGATAAGCCATTTGTAGTATTAAAATAATACCCCATTAGCCACCCAAAGTTTGAAACGATCTTGTGTTTTGACGAGTTCTCACGAATAACATAATTGGCTACTTTATCGAATTGAGATTTTTTGTACGTTGAGTAGTACTCTTGGATTAAAAAAATATCTACCGTTAAGAACGTTATAAGTGAAAAAACTATAATTTGCTTTGTTAAGTTGCTTTTAATGAAATCTAATGTTACAGCAATTACTAGAATAAACGCTGGGACAATCGCAATAAAGTAACGGTGCAAAGCAATTGAAATTCCAAAATAGGATTTCAATAAAATAACACTTATTTCAAACCAAATCCAAATATTTAAAATAAGAAATCCTAAGAAATAGTTATTTTTTATTTCGCTGTCTTTCTTTAAAATAATTTGAATTGATTTAACTATGAAAACAACATAAATCAAAACAAATAAGCTTGAAAAAAATAGGGAACCTCCTAAAAGTTGATTAAATATTTGAAAAAGATAGGGAAGGTTTGGCTTAATAATCCAAAACGATGTATATCCTAACACACTATTTATAGTTGGTATTGTAGGTAAAAAAACTAAGATAAAAATTAACCCTGAAATAAATATTTTTTTAAATAGATCTACTTTCGATTCTTTTTCAATGGCTAGAATGTATAGTAGAACGATGTAAACCGACAAGACGTTTAATATCCCAATGGGGTGGGCATTAGTGATTAATCCTAGTGAAACTCCCAGCAATATTGTGTTTGTATAACTCCGTTGTTTAATAAAAGAAATTAAATAATAAAACGCTAGGATCACAAAAAAGACCAGCATGGAATACGTCCTGGCTTCTTGAGAATATTCAATAAGGAATAAGTTAAATGTTAAAAAAACGGAGGCATACAAACCAACGTTTTTGTTAAATAGTTTATTTCCTAGTTTATAGATGAAAAGTACCGATAGTATTCCAAAAATCGCGGAAATAAATCTAGCATTGAAAACGGTATGTCCAAAAATGGAATTAAAAATTTTTATCAAATAAAAATAAAACAAAGGAGTTCCTTCTCTAAATAGAATAATATCGGTTGATTCTTTAAAACTAATCTTTGGATTCGCTTCGATCATCGTGTGGATTTCGTCTATCCAAATACTTTGAAAATCCAAATGATAAAACCTTAAAACTGAGGCACAGAACAAAATTGCTATAAGAACAAAATCAAATGAGATTATTTTTTTGTTAACGTTAACGTTTATATTAATTTCCATAAGCAGCATTCAAATTAAAATAATATAGTAACCAAAGCCCAAAAGTAATTTTATATTTTTGTTTTCAATATTTTACTTTAACTATTTTTAGGAAACTCAAGGTTTTTATACCTTTTTTACTTTTTTTTTATTAAAAAAAACATTTTCTATTACAAGTTAAAACGAAATAAAGAAATAAGTTGTTAGTTTGCAGGATTAATATGTTTATAACCAAAAACGCCTTTTGTTTGTACTTTTTTTTTATAAAATTCTTGTTTTAATTAGTATTGCATGTCAAAAAAAATTTCAATTATCGTTCCTATTTATAATTCAAGTGAATTTATGAATAGCCTTTTAATAGCCATAGATAAAGAAAGAATACAATCTCATTGGAATTTAGAATTGCTATTAATCGATGATGGGAGCAAAGACAGTAGTTATGCGAAAATTGTAGAATTAGCGCAAACGTATCATTACATAAAAGGCATTAAACTCTCGCGAAATTTTGGACATCAGATTGCGGTAAAAACCGGGCTAAGTCATTCTACCGGTGATTATATTGCTATTATTGATGACGATTTGCAAGATCCTCCATCATTATTGCCAGATTTCTTTTCCTATCTAGATAATGGTTTTGAGGTTGCTTATGGTGTTCGAAAAAAAAGGAAAGAATCTTTTATAAAACGTTTCAGTTATAATAGTTTTTATCGCATTTTGAAAAACTTAAGTGAAACCAATATCCCTTTAGATAGTGGTGACTTTTGCGTGATGAAAAAAATTGTGGTGGATAACATGCTAAAACTAGATGAGAAAAATCCGTTTTTAAGAGGCATAAGAGCATGGGTTGGTTTTAAACAAATTGGCGTTGAATATGAACGGCAAGCGAGAATCGATGGTGAATCCGGTTATACTCTTAAAAAGCTATTGAAAATAGCGCTTGATGGTATTTTTTCATTTTCTTCAATGCCGATAAGGGTAATAACCATCTTAGGTTTCATAGGATTGTTATTTGCTTTTAGTTATTCAACCATTACAATATATGATTATTATAATAATCAAATTAACACCAAAGGATTTTCTTCCTTAGTTATTTTGATTTCTTTTTTTAGTTCAA
>CALPUN020000029.1 GCA_943326765.2 Bifidobacterium breve
AACAAAGGCGAAGAAGTACATATGAATGTTACGAATAACTTAAACGAATCTACAACGGTTCACTGGCACGGTATGCATTTACCAGCAGTTATGGATGGAGGACCACATCAAATAATTCCGCACTTAGCCCTTTGGCAAACTCATTGGACCGTAAAAAATCAAGCGGCTACTTTATGGTATCATCCTCATCTACACGAAACTACACAAGCCCAAATGACCAAAGGGGTTGGTGGTTTTATCATTGTGAACGATGCTCAAGAAAGTGCCTTGCCACTACCACGAACTTACGGAGTTGACGATATTGTCTTAGCCCTTACTAGCAGAAGTTATAATGCTACTACCAATACTTTTATTAGTCCACCAGCCTCCACCCGTGTCTACGGCGATTATATGTTGAGTAACGGAACTCCAAAAGCGCAATATACGTTACCAAAACAATATGTGCGTCTACGTATATTGAATGCAGAAATTGAAAGAGGTTACAATCTAGGATTTAGTGATAATAGGACTTTTTACATTATTGCTAATGATGGTGGCTTATTAAATGAACCTATTGCAATTACTGGAACCAATAGAGTGAAATTGATGGTGGGTGAGCGAATTGAAATTTTGGTGAATTTAGGAAATGATGCAATTGGTGCTACTGTTGATTTGAAAGCTTATAACTCTGGCCAAACATTAGGATTCCCTGGCGGTGAACCGAACACAGGCGGACAATTCGGAAGTCTTTTAAACAATATAGATTTTTCCGTTTTACATATTATTGTTGGAGAAACAACTTCAACATCTACTCCAATTACAGCTGTACCGGCAAGCTTAGCCACAAATACCTATTGGGCAGCTGCCGATGCAACAGTGAGTAGAGCCATTGCAGTGACTGGTGGACAAGGAGCAACCCCCTTTAGTTTAGACAGTCACCCTTTTGTATTGAATTACATTGACAAAACAGTCCGTCTTAATGATGTAGAAAAATGGACCGTTACAAATAATGCGATTTTCGGACATTCCTTTCACGTTCATGATATTGAATTTAAAGTAGTAGCAAGAAATGGCTCCGCTGCCAATGTTGGCATTCATGAATCGGGTTGGAAAGATACTTTCTATGTTCCAAGAAACGAATCAGTCACTTTTGTTGGAAAATTTGATGATTTTGCCGATGCTGATGAAACACATCCCTACATGTATCACTGTCATTTTGGGGGTCATGAAGATGGAGGCATGATGGGGCAATTTATCGTTACAGCTCCATTAGCTAATGATGTTTTTAGTAGCACAAACGCTTTTACTTTATTCCCAAACCCTAGTAATGACAAACTATTTGTAGCACTTAAAGATGTGAATACAGAAATCTATTATGTTACAATAACTACAATTACGGGTCGTGTGGTCATGATGTTACCGCAACCACAATGGGAAAACGGAATTGATATTTCCTCCCTAGAATCTGGAGTTTATATTTTTCAAATGATGGATCATAAAACCAAAAGTGTTACGACTCAGAAATTCGTTAAGAAATAATACATGAAAAAATACCTTCTATATTTAACTGTAATTACTCTGTTATTTGTTTTATCGGGTTATACCGTTCTTTTCAAAGAAAGAAGTATCTCGAATTTCAAGTTGAAAAGTGCTACAACAAATAAATGGGTTTCAGTTTCCGATTATAAAAATGCCAAAGGATTTGTAGTCGTTTTTTTATCGAATAAGTGTCCAATGGCAAAATTATATTCGAAACGATTGAATCAGATAAATGAAAAATACAAATTAAAAGGAGTCTATTTGTTTGCTATAAACGCTATGGATACTTTAGTTTATGCAGAAGAATCCTTTGCTAAAATGAAAAAGAAAACAAAATCCGACAATTTTAGTTTTCCTTATTTACAAGATAAAAACCAAACAGTTGCTAAACAGTTTAAAGCTGAAAGTACTCCGCAGGCGTTTGTTATTTGGAAAAATAAAGCTGGTAAATTAATCCTAAAATATCAAGGCGCTATTGATGATAACGCTGGTGAACCCGAGAAGGCACAACATCGCTTTCTAACAGATGCGCTCGACGAATTATTAAATGGACGAAGTGTAACAATTTCTAAATCTGATGCATTTGGATGCAGAATATATTACCGAGGCGAAAAACAAAAAATGAACTAACTTAAACTATATTACAATGTACAAAAAATTAACCTTTTTAGTAGTAGCAATGAGCTTCACTTCTTTTGCTCAAACGAATCCAGCAATTACTAGTTGGCTACAAAACACTACTGGAATTATGGGTCGGCATTATGTTGCCCCAAATCCAACGCCAGTAGATGATGCTGTCTTAGCAAATGTTCAATCGGTTAAATACGATGCCAATTGGGTGTATGTAGCAGCAACGGGAATACCAGCGTACATAACGGGTCCTTTTCCAGGTAATCCTTCGATTGCTACTGCTCAAAACAAAATATTCAAAATCGCCTTAAATCCGATTCAAAATACAGGAACACTTTCCGCTACTACTGGCGGAAATATTGGGATTTTCAAAAATGGGGTAGCGCTTTTTGATTTTCGTGATGGAGTGGCTTGGAGCTCGACCACAAATGCTTTGTGTGGAGGGCCAGGAAATCCACCCTGTGCAGGTGGGCCAGCTACAATTCAAGCTTGGAATAGAGATGCCATTCCAGCAGAAAAAACAGGATTTGATTGTTCCAAAGCACATCCTGCCATGGGAAATTACCACCATCACCAAAATCCTAGTGCTTTTAATTTAGATTTAACAGTGATTTCGAATGTTTGTGACACTTATCCCGCTGATGGATTGTATGTAATAAATCCACTCGAGCATTCTCCATTACTTGGATTTGCCTATGATGGTTTTCCAATTTACGGAGCGTATGCCTTCACTAATACTAATGGTACTGGGGATATTACACGAATGAAGTCCAGTTATCAATTGCGAACCAATACTACTAGAACTAATGGTCCAGCTGTGAATGCCACCTACTTTAATGGCTATTTTCGAGAAGATTATGAATATGTCGCTCATGCTGGTGATCCCACTTATTTAGATGAACACAATGGTAGAATTTGCAATACGCCAGAATATCCAATTTCTTTATATCCAAATGGAATCTATTGCTATTTTGCGACAGTAGATGCCAATCATAACTCGGCTTATCCATATGTTGTTGGTCCCACTTTTTACGGAAATAAAACGGCAACTACAGTGACCACTGTTCCAGCAGGGACCACTACTTATACTCCAGCATTAGCAATAAATTCGTTTGATAATTTAACCTTCAAGGTTAGTATCGCACCGAATCCGGCGCAAGATTTTATTGCCATTCAAACCCAAACAGTTGAAAATGAATTAAGTGTTGAATTGGTTGATGAATTGGGGAAAATTGTAAAAACAGCAAAGATTCTTCAAGGAAGCACCTTATGTATTATTGAAACCGATACTATTTACAACGGATTATATTTTGTGCGGATTTCGAATCAAAAAAGTTCAAAAGTTTACAAAGTTATTCTTAATAAATAGTTTTTATACTATAGGAAATTTAGGAATTATAAATTACAATAAATCAGAACACTAAATTTCTTTATTCCTTACTATAACCATTGAAATGAAAAAACTAATACTAGTTATCTTCGCCGTATTTGGAGTACTACATTCAAATGCACAACGAAATGTAGTCCTTATTATTGCCGATGATATCGGTAAAGACTATTGTGATTTTTATCCAGATCATGGAACCAATACAGTCAACTTTACCAATGTAAAACGACTTTTAACACGTGGTGTGGTTTTTAATAATGCTTGGTCGAATCCATTATGTTCTCCTACTCGAGCAGGTATTTTAACTGGAAGATATAGTTTTAGAACTGGAGTTGGAGATGTAGTCGATGGGAGTAATCCAAAGTTAAGCCTTAACGAAAAAATCATTCCGAAAGTCTTAAATATTTTTATGCCCGACGGAATTTCAAAAGCTTGTATCGGAAAATGGCATGTCACGACTGCTGCTGCTTCGGGTTATAATTATCCAACAACGATGGGTTTTAATCATTTTGAAGGCAGTCTTACCGGGGCTTTAGGGCAACCAGGTCAATTGGCAATTGGCTTTTACAATTGGACAAAAATAACCAACGGTGTAAATTCTAACTGCACCAATTATGCTACTACTGAAAATGTAAACAATGCCATTTCGTATATCAACAGTCAACCTGCAACAAAACCTTTTTACTTGCAATTAGCATTCAATTCACCGCACACGCCTTATCACTTGCCGCCTTCAACTTTAATAAGTGCAACAACACTCTCGGGATCACAAGCTAATATCACAGCCAATCCAGTGCCTTATTTTCAGGCAATGGTCGAGGCAATGGATAATGAAATTGGACGATTCTTCGATTATCTAATTAGCACCGGTAAGTGGGAGAATACTGATATTATTTTTATTGGTGATAATGGCGATGAGAATCTTGTGGCACAAACCAATCCTAATTCTTCTAAAGGAAGTGTTTATGAAGGTGGCATTGCAGTTCCCTTTATTATTTCAGGTCCAGATGTAGTGAATCCCAATAGAGCAAGTGATGCGTTAGTAAATACCGTCGATTTGTTTGCTACTATTCAAGAACTTTTTGGGAATACGAACTGGCAAAATCAAATTCCAACGACCATTGTTGATAGTAAAAGCATTCTACCCATACTCAACAATACTGAAACGAGTATTCGTTCATGGGCTTTTTCAGAAGTCTTCAGAGTTACTCCTTTAGATTCCGATGGAAAAGCGATACGCAATTTAGAGTATAAATTAATCAAGTTTGCCAACGGAACTGAAAAGCTTTTTAATTTGTTACTGGATCCTACTGAAGCAACTAATTTACTAATAGGATCGATGACAGCCACCGATGTTAGTAATTATAATTATTTATGTTCTGAAATGGCAACTTTAGTTGGATCTGGAATAACATGTACCACCCTTCAGTACAATTCATTCAACGCCAATACTGATGATGTGCTATTAGTTCAAAACCCTTTTCAATCAAAAATCAACATCAATGGTCTTGAATCTAAAGATGAATTTGAATTGTATTCTATTAAAGGAGAATCTATTTATAAAGGGAGAAATATTGCTACTAAAGATTTCTCTTATTTATCAAATGGAATATATTTTGTAAAATTAAGCGCCCAAAATAAAATTTTTAAAGTGATTAAAGATTAAATAACGTTATAATCATGAAGCCATTCAGCCTCTTTTTAACCTTATCCATCCTTGCTGTTGTGGGATGCAAAAGAGAATCTTTAACTATAGTCCCTAGTATAGCCCAAAGTAAAGATTCCGGGATTGATTCTTCTCATTTAGGGATGGTTTTTATTAAAAATTCCTCCTTTGAAATGGGAGCCGATAACAATCAAGCTAATCAAGACGAATATCCAAAACACGTTGTAAAACTGAATGGATTTTGGATCGACAAAACGGAAGTGACTACTGCTCAATTTGCAAAATTTGTTCAAGCAACCAATTATATTACCACTGCAGAAAAGAAAATCGAATGGGAAATCTTGAAAAAACAATTACCTGTCGGAACTCAAAAACCACCCGAGGATCAACTACAACCTGGAGCTCTTGTTTTTCAAATGGTAAATTATGAAGGCGACTATTGGTGGAAAATGGTATTGGGAGCCAATTGGAAACATCCTTCTGGACCAAATTCTAATAGTATTGGAAAAGAAAACTATCCCGTGGTTCAAGTTTCTTGGGAGGATGCTCAAGCCTATTGTAAGTGGGCAAAAAAACGATTACCTACTGAAGCAGAATGGGAATATGCCGCTCGTGGTGGCTTAATAAATAATATATATTCTTGGGGTAATGAACCCGTCGAACAAGGAAAACCGAAAGCCAATAGTTGGCAAGGGGAATTTCCATTTAGGAATACCAACAAAGACTTGTTCCTAAAATCAGCCCCAGTAAAGTCTTTTCCTCCAAATGGATTTGGCTTGTATGATATGGCTGGAAATGTTTGGGAATGGTGCCAAGATTGGTACGACTACAATTACTATAGTACCGTGGCCTCTGGTGTTAAGAATCCAAAAGGGCCAATGAAAAGTTATGATCCGGATGATAGTTATGCATCCAAAAAAACAATTCGAGGCGGTTCTTTTCTATGTAATGACGGCTATTGTTCAGGATATCGAAATGCGCGAAGGATGAAAGAAACACCCGATACTGGAATGGAACATATTGGTTTTAGATGCGTTTCGGATAATTGAAATTGGCTTGATTAGAAAAACTAAAAAAAAAGAAGTATTTATTTAGTGAAAAACGGGCAACAGATGTTATATAGTATTGTCAACTATTATTAAAGTACTACAAAACAAAAATTATAAATAGTACTATAGAAGCAATTCAAGCGTTATAGAAACAGATGAGTATACAATGGGCTTACTTCGTAAAAATCAATGATCGGGCAAATTCTAAAGTTTATAAAGTAAATCGTTTTCTAACACCTAAATTATTAAACAAAACCACGTTAATAATTTCACAAAGCCCGAATCTAAAATCGAAAATAAAATTAATATTGCACCATAGTAAAAACAAAAAATAATTATGAAAGTCAACCGAAATTTAGCTATTAGTGAAAATGGCTTTGTTTTTAATCCAACCACTGGTGACAGCTTCTCTATCAATGAATTGGGAGTGTTTATCATCAACAAAATCAAAGAAGGGAAAACCGAAAATGAAATTTTAGAAGCTATAGCTCAAGACTATAATGCTGAAAAATCTACCATTGAAAAAGACTTCAACGAATTCCTTAAAATTGTGAGCAACCACCAATTAGTTGAGCTCAATGACTAGAAAGAAAATCACAGTGGCTCTAACCGGACTCAACAACATCGATAGTCCGGGGCCAGGAATTCCTGTTGCACGTGCATTGAAAGAAAGTAAAATCTATGACGTTCGCATCATCGGACTTTCCTACGAAACCCTAGAGCCTGGAATTTACATGAAAGAATTTGTAGACAAGGCGTATCAAATTCCGTTACCATCTGCAGGAACTGCCGCACTTAAAGATCGGTTGGAGTATATTAATTCGATTGAAAACATCGATGTTCTTATTCCAAACTTTGATGCCGAATTGCACAATTTCATCAAAATTCAAAAAGAATTATTATCCAAATTTGGAATTGCTACCGCCTTGCCCACCATTGGTCAATTTGATGAAAGACACAAATCGTCCCTCGGGGAATTTGGCGAAAAGTATGGTGTGAACGTTCCCAAAAGCAAAATGATTTTTAGCGCTAATGAAATCAACGGATTGGCACATGAATTCGGGTATCCTTTAGTTGTGAAAGGCAAGTTTTACGATGCTTCAATAGCTGCTTCGCCTGAACAAGCCGTTAATTATTTTCATAAAATCAGTGCCAAATGGGGTTTACCCATTATCATTCAACAATTTGTTTCTGGAAACGAAGTTAACATCACAGCCATTGGTGACGGAAAAGGAAATTGTGTAGGGGCTGTTCCGATGCGCAAACTATACATTACCGATAAAGGAAAAGCTTGGGCTGGTGTTTCTTTGGAAGATGAAACACTAATCGATATCGCACATTCTGTAATCTCCAAATCAAAATGGAAAGGCGGTTGCGAGCTCGAATTCATCAAAAGCAAAGAAGGCATTTATTACTTGCTAGAAATGAATCCGCGATTTCCAGCTTGGGTTTATTTAGCCAAAGCTTGCGGGCAAAACCATCCAGAGGCACTAGTAAAAATTGCACTCGGAGAAACCGTTGAAAGTCAAAAAGAATACGAATCCGGAAAAATGTTTATCCGATATTCTCAAGACCTTATTGTACCTATGAAAGATTTTGAAAAAATAAGCACGCTAGGAGAATTTTAATCGCCAATACTAAATATAAAATATAAAAACATGTCAAAGAAAATATACGAACGTCCTTTCATTCAGCCATTGAATACAGGAACCATGAATAAATTTGGAACCCGAACAGAATTCGGCCCTGTAGAATACATCGACGGAGTTCCCGTTAGCAGTTTGATTCAAGAGTACGGTTCTCCCCTATTCGTGATTAGTGAACGCACGATGAGAAACACCTATAAAAATGCTTTACGTGCCTTCAAAACACGCTATCCAAAAGTGCAATTTGCTTGGAGTTACAAAACAAATTACATCAATGCCGTGTGCAATGTTTTTCATCAAGAAGGTTCTTGGGCCGAGGTAGTTTCGATTTTCGAATACCAAAAAGCGATTCGTAACGGTGTTCCCGGTGATAAAATTATATTCAACGGTCCTGAAAAATCTAAAGCAGATTTGGCATTAGCCGTCGAAAACAATTCGCTAATCCACATTGATCATTTTGATGAATTGTATATGTTGGCCGAATTGCTAGAGGGTGGCAAAAAGAAAGCCCGAGTGGCTATTAGAATGAATATGGATACGGGCGTTTACCCCATGTGGGATCGTTTCGGATTCAATTATGAAAATGGGCAAGCTTGGAATGCCATCAACAAAATCATGTCGCATGACGAAATGGTTCTTGAAGGACTGCATTGTCATATTGGAACGTATATGTTATCGGCCAATGCCTATGCGGTAGCAGCATGGAAATTGTGCGATTTGATTGGTCATACCAAACTAAAATGGAATCACGTCATCAAATATATTGATTTGGGTGGTGGTTTTGCATCGGCCAATACCTTGAAAGGATCTTATTTGCAAGGCGCGGATATCATTCCGAGTTTTGACGATTATGCCGAGGCTATCTCAGCAACGATTTTGAATTTCGGATTCAAAAAAGAAGATTTACCGTTATTAATTTTAGAGACCGGAAGAGCCATGATTGATGATGCGGGTTATTTGTTGGGTTCTGTCATTGCTAACAAAACGTTGAGCGACGGAAGAAGAGCCACTATTTTCGACTTTGGCGTGAATATTTTATTTACCGCATTTTGGTACAACCACAAAATTTCACCAGCCCAATCCTTTTCGCATCATACCGAAGAAACGGTTTGTTACGGACCGCTTTGCATGAATATCGATGTGGTGAATGACAATATTTCCTTACCGTTACTGAACCAAGGGGATCACGTGGTAGTGCATCGTGTTGGGGCTTACAACATGACGCAATGGATGCAATTCATACAAATGCGCCCGAAAGTGGTGTTGATTGACATGACCGGAAACGTGCACATCATCCGTGAAAACGAAACCGTGGATACGATCGAACTTCCAGAACGAAAACCAGCACATTTGGCTACCTTTGAACTCAATTAAATTCTAAAGAATGCAGAGCAAATCCATTCTGACCAATTTTTGGGTTGAAAGTACACTAAACAGTTACAGCATTATTTTATTTTCAAACAATAAGATGCTTGCGTTACTATTGCTGTTTGTATCATTTTTAACACCCCAAATTGGTGCAATTGGGTTGGCTTTCCTATTTTGCTTTCACTTTTTATTATTGCAATTGGGCTACGACAAAACTCAAATCAGGTCTGGGTTATTGGGATTTAATGCGGTCTTAGTAGGCTTATCCATTGCCTACAGTTACGAAGTGAATTCTTATTTTATCGGACTTTTTCTAATTACTGTTTTGATTTCGATTGTGGTAATTGTCTTTTGCAACAACTACTTTTCGAAATACCATTTGCCGTTTCTGACAATCCCATTTTTCATCATTATCAACATTATTTCACTTTCGACCAAAAGTTTTGAAGTCTTTCATGTGAATATGGATTATGTTTTTCATCAAAATACAGTAGTTGGATTCCGAGAGAATACTTGGTATCAAATGGCACATTCGTTAGATTCAATAGAGTTGCCTCACCATTTTAAAGTTTTTCTTATTACGTTATCCACAGTATTTTTTCAGAAAAGTGTCTTGGGCGGCATCTTGATTCTTATGGGATTGTTTATTTTTTCACGTATTGCAGTCGTTTACGCCTTCATCGGATTTTATTCGGCACTGTTTTTCTATCACCTTATGGGCGGTAATATCGACAACCTGACCTATTTCTATTCGGGCATTAATTTTATTTTTCTTGCGATTGCTTTGGGATGCTTTTTTTACATTCCGAACTTCTATTCGATGTTGCTGGTGTTTTTGTTGAGTCCGATTCTGATGTTCATTATGATTAGTCTAAACAAAGTAATGGCTATTTTTCAAATGAATTCCCTCTCGATGTCGTTTTCGATTTTAACCTCGATGACGTTGTATATTCTGTATACAAGACATACTTACCAATTGATTATCCCTGCCAATACCACTTATTATTCTCCCGAAAAATCACTTTACGAATACTTGCACCAATTGAAACGAAAAATCGCAAATCCGTTTTATTCCATGTTTTTACCATTTTGGGGCGAATGGTTTGTAAGCCAAGGTTATGATGGGAAGATCACGCATTTGGGTGAATGGAGTAAAGCGTTAGATTTTGTAATTGTAGACGAACATGACCATACGTATCAGAATGTGGGACATAAACTAGACAGTTTTTACTGCTACAACAAACCCGTTTTAGCGCCTGCCGACGGCTATGTTTACGACATTGTCAATTATGTCGACGAGAACGAAATTAATGAAGTGAACGTGCAGCAAAATTGGGGCAACTCCATTGTTATCAATCATTTAAATGGTTTGTATACGCAAATTAGCCACCTGAAAAAAGAAAGTCTAATTGTGAATATTGGCGACTATGTAAAAAAAGGAACGTTGCTTGCTACCTGCGGCAATTCAGGACGTTCGCCAGAACCGCACATCCATTATCAAGCGCAACATATTCCGACTATTGGTGCCAAAACGGTGGCGTTGCCTTTTTCTTATTTCATCGAAAACAAAGATAATTCTTTGGCATTACGCATCAATGAAGTGCCTAATGAAAATACTTTCATCAGTAATGTAACCGATTTACCCTTGCTGTCGAATGCCTTTCATTTTACACCCAACAATCGTTTAAAAATTTTTAACGAAAAAACCAAAACACTCGAATCCTTTGAGATTTACACCAACGAATTCAACCACTTGTATTTCTTTTGTGAAAAAAAAGAAAGTAAGTTGTTTTTCAAAAATGATGGTGTCGTTTTCTCTTTTGAAAAATTTGAAGGATCAACCAAATCGACTTTATTTGAATTTTACAAATCGTGTAACAGCATTCTATTGGGCTATTATCCAACAATTGAATTGGATAACTTTATGCCCAATTATTTATTTACGCATTTCGGATTGCAAATCATCAACGATCTTTTTGCTCCGATTTACAATTTCATATCCCTAAAATACACTTCGAAAGCTACTAAAATAGACAATAGCATAGCACCTACAACATTGCAGTTGGCGTCGAAATATCATGCGACTCTTTTTGGACGCGCTTTTTTCGAAACCAAATTCGAGATATTAATCAATGAGCATTCCATACAAATTGAAAATAAAAACACTAAAACCAAGTACATTATCACATGCGAACCTTATTAATTTCATTCTTTTTGATCAGTTGCATCAGTTTCGGACATGCCCAAACCACTGCTGAGCAAATCGACAAACAAACTTATGACGCTTTCTTTAGCAAGGATTATAAAACCACGATTCAAATCGGAAATAAAGCTTTGAAACAAAATATTGATTTCTATTTTCTTCGCTACCGGTTAGGAGTTTCTTATTATGAAACTAAAAATTATGAGCAAGCCGTAACCCATTTAGAAAAAGCAAAAGCTACAGAAAACTCCGATCCAGTATTATTGGAATATCTTTACTATGCCTATGTTTTTTGCAATCGTATTGAAAAATCAGAACTTTTAGCCACTACTTTTTCACCGGAACTCAAAGCTAAAGTGGGCTATAAAAATCAGTTGTTTAAGTCCGTTTCAGCTGAATTCGGACTACTTCGAACCAACAATAACAACAAATATTTGAAGGGAAGCAACCCAAATGCCCGAGGTACTTTTTACTCGGATGTCGAGTTTAGCAATGTTGTTTTGGAAAACCAATTCTCGCCAAGATTTAAGGTATTGAATGGGTTTTCGTACGTGTCCAATACTTCGAATGACCTTGTTCAACAGTCTTTTCCATCCCCAAAAACGGATAGCTATACTTCTAAAAACAACTATTTCCAATGGAACATCTTGGCTTCTTATTTTTTGAAAGATTGGACGATTAGCGCTGGAGTTGGACTATATAACGCATCTTCTTATAACGTTATGCTTCCGCCACCTTTTGCTCCAACCGGACCCATTACGAAGGTAAAAACCACGACCACTAATTATTCAGCATCGGTATCTCTTGGAAAACGCTTTAAATATTTTCAACCCAATCTTTCGTTGAGTTATACCAACTTGTCCGATACCAAAACGATGATTGCAGAAGGTTCTGTGACCTATTATCCATTTGGGAATGTTCGTTTTTATAGCAATTCGAAATTGGGATTGATTAGCAATACTGCTGAAAATAACACCGTTTTTTCTCAGTTAGTAGGCGTTCATCTAGTAAAAAACATTTGGCTGGAAGGTTTTGGTGCTTATGGCAACCATCAAAATTACATTTCGGAAAACGGCTTTTTAGCTTTTAATACACCGAACAAAATCAATTGGTATGCTGGTAGCAATTTGAATTTCTTCTTCAAACACTTCGATGTGAGTTTGGGCTATAGCATTCAAGAACGAGAGTCAAGCTATAACTCTTACTCAAATCAAATCAATACTTACAAATACAATTACAATCTTTTTAAAACTAAAATCGTATGGAAATTCTAAAAAAAACCACCGTATTCTTATTGCTTATCGGCTTGCAGTCGACTTATGGTCAGGACCAAAAAGCGCTTTTGGATGCGTTCACGAAAAGCTATAGCTTGGAAACTACTTATAAATATCCAGAAGCTATAGACGCATTAAAAAGTTTAAATACTACCGACAATTACCCCGTAGCCTTGCGTTTGGGTTGGTTGTCGAATTTGGCTAAAAAATACGACGAATCAGTAGTTTACTACAAAAAAGCTAGCGAGTTGATGCCCGTTTCTCTGGAAGCTTTATTAGGCTTAGTCAATCCATTAGCCAATCAAAAAAAATGGCCCGAAGTGGAACAAGTATATTTGGATATTTTAAAAATCGAACCTAAAAACAGCACGGTAAATTTTCGTTTGGGACAGATTTATTACAATCGTAAAGAGTACTCCAAAGCGGAGAAATACTTCTCTACGGCTTTAAATCTCTATCCTTTTGATTACGATTCGATGTTGATGAGCGCTTGGAATTATTATTTCTTAGGCAATTACAACGAAGCTAAAGCGTTGTTCAATCGCGTTTTGTTGTACAGCCCAAAAGATGCTTCTGCAAAAGAAGGTTTGGGAATGATTAAGTAATTAAATTAGAACCAAAAAAAAGCCCAATAGTGATATTGGGCTTTTTTAATGAAACTACTATTTCTTTTTGGGTTGTGCTTTTTGAGCTTCTGCTTCTTGCATTATTTGTTGCAATTTCTGCTGAAACTTCCCTTGTTTCTTAGGTTCTTTTAGTTTGTTTTCCTGAATCTGTGCGTGAATTTTTTCTGAATCTACAATGTAGTTCTTAATCACGTACATAATTCCAATCGTAATTAAGTTGGAAATAAAGTTATACAAACTCAATCCGGCACCATAACTGTTAAAGAAAATCAACATCATGATTGGTGAAATATAAATCATAATCTTCATTATTTTGGTCATGTCCGGCATTCCTTCTTGTTGTGGAGCCGCCATTTGTTGGTCGCCAGACGTCATTTTCATGTAGAAGAAAATCGCTACAGCAGCCAAAATTGGGAACAAACTAATATGATCGCCATACAGCGGAATGTGGAATGGAAGTTTGGCTACCTGGTCAAAAGAAGACAAATCATCGGCCCAAAGAAATCCTTTTTGTCGCAATTCAAAAGCCGACGGGAAAAACTGAAACGACGCGTACATAAATGGAATTTGAATCAGCGCCGGTATACAACCTGCCATCGGATTCACGCCAGCTTTATTATACAACTTCATCGTTTCTTGCTGTTTCTTCATGGCGTCTTTTTTGTATTTTTCGCCCAACTCCGTAATCTCCGGACGCAATACTTTCATTTTGGCTTGCGACAAAAACGATTTGTATGTGATTGGTGACATCGCAATTTTGATCAAAATCGTAAAGATGATGATCGCAATACCGTAAGCAATATACGAACTCAAAAATCCAAATAATGGAATAAAAATAAACCGGTTGATCCATCCGAAAATTCCCCAACCTAAAGGGATAATTTTGTCAAGGTTTTTATTGTAGGCTTTCAATGTTTTGTAGTCGGTTGGCCCGAAATACCAATTCATTTTATAATTAACTTCTCCATTTGTAAAGGATAAAGGGATGTTAGCTTTAAATTGCCTTGTAAAAATAGTATCTACTTTTTCATCAACCACTAAATCATTGGAATACAATTTTGTTTTTTCAAAAGGTTTGTCCGTCAATAAAATCGTGGTGAAAAAATGTTGCTTGAAAGCAATATAAGATACTTTTTCTGGCGATTCTTCTTTGTCATTTCCGAGTCCAACATTATTGTCTTTGCCGTCTTCGTATTCATAATGAATATCTGCAAATCGTTTTTCGTAGGAAATACTTTTTTCATTTCGAAATGCTTTCAAATTCCATTCTAAATCCAATGGTTTTGAAGTGTTGATGATTTTGTTCAACCCTTGCGAACGAATGCCAAAACCAACCATATAATCGTTAGGTTTCAAGCTATATTGGTATTCCAAATATTCATTAGCACCTGCTTTCAAACGCATGGTTACCATTTGATTATCGCCTACTTTGCTCAAAGTGGGTTCGAAAAACAAATCTTTAGTAGCCAAACTGCGGTTGTCTTGTGTTTGCAAAGTGATATTCAAATCGGAGTTGTGGTCTTTAATCAAAGACACCAATTCGCCTGATCCTTTTTTGAAACGTTCTTGATGTTTTAAAGTAGCTTCAGTAATGACCCCTCCTTTATTGGCAATGGTTATTTTGATCAAATCATTTTCAATCGTCGTGAAAGCTTCTTTGGCAGAAGGAAGTGATGCCGAGTAAGCAAAGTTACCTAACGTGGCTTGCAAAGCTACTAGTTTAGTAGAATCACCGGCGGCCGTTGCTACTGTAGCTACTGGTGCTACCGCTTTTGCTTTTTGAGTAGCTTCTTTTTCAACCAATTCTTTTTTGGCTTTATCGGTAGCAATTTGTTTCTCTGACGGCTGATTTTGATACATGATCCAAATCAATATTCCAAAAATTAAAGCAAAGCCAATGATCGAATTCAGGTCTAATTTCTTCTCTTCCATTATGTTAATTATATAGTCTTAAGTATTATTTCTTCTTATTTTTCACGGTTGCCGCCACAAAACTTACAAACAAAGGATGCGGATTGGCAACGGTACTTTTATATTCTGGATGGAATTGCACTCCTATAAAAAACGGATGGTTTTTCAATTCAACAATTTCAACTAAATGCGTGTCTGGATTTACACCTGACGAAAGCAAACCTGCGTTTTCCAGACGTTCTGAATAATCGCTGTTGTATTCGTAACGGTGGCGATGGCGTTCCATAATATTAGTTTTTCCATATATTTTATGGGCCAACGTATTTTCTGTTATCGAACATTTCCAGGCTCCTAAACGCATCGTTCCGCCTTTATCGGTGATAATTTTTTGTTCTTCCATCAAATCGATTACTGGATTTGACGTTCCTTGATTCATTTCGGTAGAGTTCGCATCTTTCAAACCCAATACATTCCGAGAATATTCAATAACGGCCATTTGCATTCCCAAACAAATTCCGAAAAACGGCAAGTTGTTTTCTCGCGCATAGCGAACGGCTTCAATTTTTCCTTCAATACCGCGTTCTCCAAAACCAGGTGCGACTAAAATTCCGTCTAATCCCGACATTTTTTCGGCAATATTATCCGAATCTATGTATTCCGAATGAACCGAAACCACGTTCACTTTAGTTTCATTGGCAGCACCAGCATGAATAAACGCTTCTAAAATCGATTTGTACGAATCTTGCAATTCTACATATTTCCCAATCAAACCGATATTGACGGTATGCTTTGGATTTTTGAGTCGGTGCAAAAATACGTTCCAATTTTTTAAATCGGGAGCGGCTTTTTTGGGTAAATTCAATTTTTTCAAAGCCACCACGTCTAATCCTTCTTCTAACATTAAGTTAGGCACTTCATAAATCGTAGAGGCGTCAATAGACTGAATCACTGCTTCTCGTTTCACATTGCAAAACAAGGCTAATTTCTGACGCAATTCATCCGAAATTTCATGTTCGGTTCGGCATACTAAAATGTCGGCTTTAATTCCGCTTTCCATTAAAGTCTTCACCGAGTGCTGCGTAGGCTTGGTTTTTAATTCCCCCGCAGCTGCTAAATAAGGCACCAGGGTTAAGTGAATTACGATTCCGTTGCTTTCCCCTAATTCCCAAACCAATTGACGAACTGATTCAATATATGGCAATGATTCGATATCTCCAACTGTTCCTCCAATTTCTGTAATCACAATATCAAAATCACCAGAATTTCCAAGAAGCTGCATGCGTTCTTTGATTTCGTTGGTGATGTGTGGCACCACTTGTACCGTTTTGCCTAAAAATTCTCCCCTTCGCTCCTTTTCAATTACCGAAAGGTAGACTCTTCCTGTAGTGACATTATTCGCTTGAGAAGTAGGGACATTTAAAAAACGCTCGTAATGCCCTAAGTCCAAATCGGTTTCAGCACCATCATCCGTCACATAACATTCGCCATGTTCGTAGGGATTTAAGGTACCAGGATCGACATTAATATACGGATCAAATTTTTGAATCGTAGTCCTATAGCCTCTTGCCTGTAATAATTTTGCTAAAGATGCTGCGATAATTCCTTTTCCCAAGGAAGAAGTCACACCACCGGTAACAAAAATATATTTTGTTTGATTCATTTTGTTGTTGTTGTTGTGTTGTTGTAGTTGGGTAAAAAAACGTCGCAAAAATACGATTATTAATTGATAATCAGCAATGCATTTTTGACAATTATAGGCAGCCCTTAAAGTTTAGGATATCGTTTTTTGATGTTGTGAATTAATTCTTCTAAACCGTTTAATTTCAGCTCATAAACCAGTTGCAGCTGTTGCCCAAGCAGTCCGTTTGGGAATCCTTTATTGTTATACCATACGACATAGTATTCGGGTAAGTCAATTAGGTAGCGGTCTTTGTATTTTCCGAAAGGCATTTTGGTGTGCGCTAATTCGATAAGTTTCTTTTGATCTTGATTCATAAAGTAGATTAATAACAGTAAAGAAACAGGAGCCCAGAAGCACGACTAGACTCGATAGTAGCATTTATTTCCAATGAAAGGTTACCGCTTTTTCGATATCAGGATGCAAGCTGAGAAACACAGGACAGGTCATGCCGGCTCTTTCTAGAATGGCTTTCGTTTTGGCATCAGAGACTTCGGGTAAGTTCAACACAACTTCTATTTTAGAGATTTTGCGAGGTTCGGCTTGCATTACCTTGGTGACTTCTAAAGTGGTACCTACTAAATCTACGTTCAAATCGTTAGCTTTGATAGCCATGATAGTCATCATACAACTTCCCAAAGCATTGGCTACTAAATCAGTTGGGGAGAACGCTTCTCCTTTTCCGTTATTATCCACTGGTGCGTCAGAAAGGATTTCAGTTCCCGATTGCAAGTGAACGGATGCGGTTCTTAAATCGCCGAGATAGGTTATTTTAGAAGTCATTAGTTTACTTGTTTTACGGATAAATCATCTTGGTATTCCATGATGTAAACGCCTTTGTTTACGAAACCCTCTTTTCCTTTTTTAGCATACTCAAACTTGCTTTCTATTTGTTCCGTTTTATCAGAAGTGGCCGACGCTTCAAAGGTTTTTTCTTGATTTAAACGCAACAACGTATCAAACGTAACATCAAAACCACGAACTGCATATTGGTTCGGGAAAACTTTGTTTTTATCTTTATAATCGTTTTCAAAATAAACCGCATCAACAGATGTGTTATCCCTAGTCAACGAAGGATACAGCATTTTTAAAATTGTCAAACGTTTCATCGATATTTCTTCAAAATCAAGCGTCTCGTTTGGCTCAATGATGGCCAATTGAATTTGGAAATTTGCCATTTCGTTCAGTAAAACATTCGTCGTACTTAAAATCATTCCAGTTCTTTCCGAATCCAAAACCACATAATTGATTTTATCTTTATCGAACAGCGTTTTGATATTTACTACATCCAGCGCCCCGTTTTCTAATAGCGTCGCGAATTTGGTGTTAGGGTACTTCGTGTTGATAAAATCTTTATTAGTCACTTTTTTAGGATCACTAACCATAATGATGTTTCCGTTTTTCGACATCATAAAGTCGAACATGGCGCTCTTAGCAAAATCACTTGGCGGCATCGCTTGGTATAAGTTGGTGTATGATTTTCCAATTTCTTTAGATAATGGAGAAATTACTGGAACGTTATTTTCGTTCAATAGATCGGCCACTTTCTCTACATATTGCTGGTAAAAAGGTCCGATTACTGCGTCAGCATCTTGAACATGGTTGTTTTTTATTATTGCTTCTACATTAGAACTCACCTTGCTTTCTTCAGAGTCGTAGATTTTTACATCTACATTCATTCCTAAGGTTTTAGCCGAATCGATTGCCATCAAAGCACCTGAATAGAAATCAAGCGTCATGTTTAAAAAAGAATCTTTTTTCAAACGAACCGCTATCGTTTTTAAAGTATCACTTTGAATTTTAGAGGCATTAAAAGGCAACAACAACACCAATTGTTTTTTGGTTTTGTTAGAAACCGTTTTAGTTAAATCGATGTATTTTGCAGTGGTATCGGAATTAGATCCAGAGTTCACTTTAATAGTTCCTTTTCCGGGAACTTTTAAGATCATGTCAATTTTAACACCCTCTTTTAACGTAGGATTTAATTGAATTAATTCCTCGGGGGTAATTCCGAAATATTGTGATAAACTATACAGTGTTTCTCCGGCTTTCACTTCGTAATTGGCATAGCCATTTTTGGTCAATGTTCTTGTGGTTTGTGTAACCACTACTTCATCTTTCACAATTTCTGTGACTTCTGGTTTTGGTTTTTCAACGACTGGTCTTGGGATTTCAATTTTAGTTTGATCGCCACTGATGATTAATTTATAACCTACAGGCAAATTGGGAATAATCGCTGGGTTGCGCTCTTCCAACTCTTGTACCGTAATTCCGTAGCGTTTAGCAATTCCGAATTTGGTTTCTTTAGCCTCAACAATATGAAATGATTTTTTTTCCGAACTCCTATTCGAGACAACTGGAGATTGCGGTTGCACTTCGATAACTTCTTTGGTGGCTTCTTTGACAACCATCAGCTCTTTTTTTACAGGTGTTGAAGCGCCATTTACCTCTGAAATTTTAATGGTTTGCCCGATTTTAAGTCCATTAGCTAATGTTGCACCATTTAAGTTTTTCAAATCGTCTACATTGACATTATAATCTCTAGAAATACTATATAATGTTTCTTTGG
>CALPUN020000030.1 GCA_943326765.2 Bifidobacterium breve
CACTTCTTTATTATGATATAGCAATAAGGCTGGCAATCCATCAATTTTAAGTTCCGAAACCAACGTCTTGTTTTCATCGGCATTTAAACGAATAATGGTGACTTTATCTTTTAATTCCGTTTGCATTTTCAGAAGATAAGGCGCCATTTTCTTACAAGGTTCACACCATTCCGCATAAAAATCAACCAATACCAATTTATCAGTGTTTAATAAATCTCCATATTCTTGGGAACACATTCCGATAATCTTGTCGCTTGGCTCTGAAAGTCCGGCTGCGTTCCATTTCATAATCCCGCCTTGCAAATCATATATTTTTTGAAAACCCAATTCTTCGAGTTTTACAGCCGCTTTTTTACTTCGACTTCCAGCCATACAATACACAAAAACAGGTTTAGATTTGTCTAATTTGGCTACTTTGGCTTCAAAATCATCACCATTCCAATTAATATTTTGCGCGTAATCTAAGTGTTGGCTAGCAAATTCCTGCGGTGTTCTTACATCTAAAAGTTGAGCATTTGGAGTAGCCTTTACTTTTGCCGCAAAATCGACAGGGGCCATGTTTTCATAATGTTCTTGAGAATTTCCTTTACAAGAAAATAGTAAAAAACAGCAGCTGATAAGGATAGAATATCGAATTTGCTTAATCATATCAAAAAAAATTTCAGTAGCAAAATTAGGCAATTTTTGATTTCCTTCTACTAAAAGCGTCTTAAATTATAGAGGGAACATTTTATAACTTTGATGAGTCTGTTTGATAATGTTTTCAGTACGTTCCGAATGGGTGTCGGAAATAAATAATTGACCAAATTCATCGTTATTAACCATTTCGATTATTTTTTCCACTCGAGTTTCGTCGAGCTTGTCGAATACATCATCAAAAAGTAGGATGGGTTTTTCACCGCTTTGTTTTTTTAGAAAATCAAATTGGGCTAATTTTAAAGCAATCAGAAACGATTTTTGTTGGCCCTGAGATCCAAATTTTTTAATCGGATGGGAATCAATTTCAAAAGACAAATCGTCCTTGTGGATTCCAGAACTAGTATAGTGTAGCGCGCGGTCTTTAGCGATGCTTTCTGCTAATAATTCCAAAAGCGAGGATTCAAATAATTGACTTTCATAGACCAACTGTACCGTTTCTTCAGAACCAGTAATCGCATGATGATGCTGGTTGAAAATCGGAATGAATTCGTCTAAGAACGCCTTTCTTTTTTCAAAAATAGCATGGCCTAATTGCTGCAATTGCTCGTTATAAATAGACAAGGTTTCGATTTCAAAAACATAATTCAATGCGAAATATTTTAATAAAGCATTGCGCTGTTGAAGAATTTTTTGATACTGAATGAGTTGCTGTAAGTAATCCGGGTCGGATTGCGAAATCACGCTATCCATAAATCGGCGGCGGGTTTCACTTCCTTCTACAATCAAATCGCGATCGGCTGGAGAAATAATAACTAGCGGAATAAAGCCCACATGGTCGGAAAACTTTTCATATACTTTGCCGTTGCGCTTCAAGATTTTTTTCTGATTTTTCTTCAAACTACACAGGATAATTTCACTGCGTTCTTTGATTTCAAAAGCGCCTTCGATTACGAAAAACTCTTCGCCGTGCTTAATATTTTGAATCGCTAACGGATTAAAATAGCTTTTTCCGTAGGCTAAATGATAGATAGCATCCAAAACATTGGTTTTGCCAATACCATTTTTCCCAACAAAACAATTGATTTTGTGGTCGAATTCGAAAGTAGCTTCCGAAAAATTCTTATAATTGAAAAGGGAAATCGATTTTAAATACATCGCGAATGGGTCCTAAAAACAAGCTTTTTAATGGGTTGCAAATTATTGAAAAATATCCATAAAAAGTGACTTTCGCTATTTTCTGTTGCAATTCTTTAACTGTAAACAAAGTAATCGCTAGAAATATGGCTTCTATTTGAAATATTTCAATATTAAATCCATTTTTTTTGTGTGAGTTTGAATAAAAATTTTATTTTTGCGACTCACTAATTTAAAATAAATGGCAACGTATAATAAAAGAGGTTACAAAACTCCAAAAGAAAAAGAAGACAATACTTTTACAGAAGATGTAAAAGTGGATGAAAAAGATAGTACAACCGCTGGCGTTTTTAATTCTTTAGATCAAACCGCTTCCAAAACAGAAGAATGGGTTGCTAACAACCAAAAATATATTTTTGGAATCGTGGCGGTTATCGCCTTGGTAACGGTTGGTTATTTGATGTACCAAAAATTCATCATCGCTCCAAAAGAGGAAGAAGCAACCACCGAAATGTTTGAAGCACAACAATATTTCCAAAAAGCAGTAGATGGCGGCGCTAAAAGTGATTCCTTATTCAACTTGGCATTGAAAGGTGCTGAAGGAAAATTTGGATTCAAAGATATCGCAGAAAAATACTCTGGAACAGATGCAGGAAATCTAGCCAATTATTACGCAGGGATAGCCTACTTGAATACCGGAAAATATCCGGAAGCAATTGCGTCGTTAGAAAACTTCCAATCGAAAGATATGATCTTAAGTACCTTGGCTGTTGGAGCTATTGGGGATGCTTACGCGCAACAAAAGAAATCAAAAGAAGCTTTAGAGCAATACATCAAAGCCGCGGAGATGAATAAAAATGATTTGACAACTCCACGATTTTTATTGAAAGCAGGTCAAACTAGCTTAGAACTTGGAAACAAAACGGATGCTTTAAAATATTTCACTGAAATTAAAGAGAAATACGAAAGCACTCCAGAAGGTTCCTCTATTGATGGTTTGTTAGGTTTAGCCCAATAAATATCTGGAAATGCTGTAAATTCTCGGTTTAAAATCGTAAATTTATTTCGAAAAATACCTACGATTCATGGCAACAGCTAATAAAAATTTATCCAATTACAATAAAACAACAATCCCAAACGCGAAAGATTTTCGGTTTGGGATTGTTGTTTCTGAGTGGAACGATCACATCACTAACGGACTCTATTCTGGCGCTGAAGAAGCACTTCTAGATTGTGGTGCACGTCCGGAAAACATTATTCGGTGGAATGTTCCTGGAAGTTTTGAATTGATCTACGGTGCCAAAAAAATGATCGAAACCCAAAACGTGGATGTTGTGATAACCATTGGCTCGGTTATTAAAGGTGAAACCATGCATTTCGAATTTGTGTGCGAAGGAGTAACTCAGGGGATTAAGGATTTAAATGTATTGTCGGATGTTTCTGTAATTTTTTGTGTTTTAACCGATAACACCGAACAACAATCAATTGATCGAAGTGGCGGAATTCACGGGAACAAAGGCACCGAAGCAGCCATTGCAGCTATTAAAATGGCTTATTTGCGACAACAAGCGGGTAGAAGTTACCAGTACTTGAACCAGCAAATTACCTCAGGTCAGTTACAGTTGGAAAACAAACCTTTAAAACTCAAAGAATAATTATAATTTCAATAAAATACTCTGAAAACCTGCTTTTTGTTAAAGTAGGTTTTTTTATTTTTATGATAGCTTTGGCTTTAAAACCTAATAGAATTTAGTTAAATTTGTACGCCTTGGATAAAAATCCAATCTTAAAACCAAATTAATGTCGAGCATTATTCAATTACTTCCCGATCACGTTGCAAATCAAATTGCCGCTGGAGAAGTCGTTCAGCGACCTGCTTCTGTAGTGAAAGAATTGCTGGAAAATGCCGTAGATGCTAAAGCAACCGACATTAAATTGATTATCAAAGATGCTGGAAAATCCCTAATCCAAATTGTAGATAATGGGTTAGGAATGAGCGTTACCGATGCTCGTTTGTGTTTCGAGAGGCACGCTACTTCCAAAATTCGCAAAGCAGAAGATTTATTCACTTTACATACCAAAGGCTTTCGTGGCGAAGCTTTAGCGTCTATTGCAGCGATTGCCCATGTAGAATTAAAAACGAAGCAAGAACAAGAAGAATTAGGAACTCACATTATCATTGAAGGCAGTAAATTCATATCTCAAGATGTGGCGGTACTTCCGAAAGGAACCTCGTTTTCGGTAAAGAATTTGTTTTTTAATATTCCGGCGCGACGCAATTTTTTGAAATCGGATAGTGTTGAATTCCGACACATCATTGACGAATTTCAACGCGTAGCTTTAGCGCATCCCAACATTCATTTTACGTTTTACAATAATGGAATAGAAGAATTTGTTTTGCCAACTTCTAATTTTAGACAGCGAATCGTATCTGTTTTTTCTGGGAAAACCAATGAGAAATTAGTGCCCGTTCAAGAAGAAACCGAAATCTTGACCATTCAAGGATTCGTTTGCAAACCCGAGTTTTCTAAGAAAAGTCGCGGAGAACAATTCTTCTTTGTGAACGATCGGTTTATCAAAAGCGGTTATTTGCATCATGCCATTATGAATGCCTACGAAGGATTGCTTCGCGATGGCGCACAACCCAGTTACTTTTTGTATTTGAACGTGCCACCGAATACCATAGACATCAACATACATCCCACCAAAACCGAAATCAAATTTGACGACGAACAAGCTTTGTATGCCATTTTGCGTTCCTCGGTAAAACACAGTTTGGGACAATTTAATGTGGCCCCTGTATTGGATTTTGATCGCGATTCGAATTTGGATACCCCGTATCATTTTAAAAATATAGAAACCGCCCCTTATCCTACGATACAAATTGATAATACTTTCAATCCTTTTGCAGCAGATCCACTCACAAGAAATAGTGGCGGAAGTAGTTTTAAAACTAGAAAACCAGAAACGACTTCTTGGGAAGGTTTGTATGTTGGATTGAATGACGATACCGATGCAATTACCGAAATAGGAGGTCTGCAGTTTGAAAGTGATGCCGAAAAAAATAGTCTTTTTGAACACGATGCCGTCGAGCGGGTAAGTCCGAAAACCTATCAAATTCACAAAAAATACATCGTAAATCCCATAAAATCCGGAATGGTAATCGTCAATCAAAATCGCGCCCACCAACGGGTTTTGTATGAGCATTTTTTAACGAACATGACGGTGCATCAGGCGTCCAGTCAGCAATTGCTATTCCCGTTGCAGTTGTTCTTCTCTAAAAATGACCTGCACTGGATTTCCGAATTGCAACTAGCGTTAACCAATACTGGTTTTGTTTTCGATACGATTCAGGACGACAGCATCGTAATTTCGGGATTGCCCATTCAAGTCAAAGAAAGTGAAGTTGCTTTAGTTTTAGAACAACTCATAAGCGATTTGCAAGATGAAATTCCCGATAACGGTTTTAGCCAAAACGATACCATTTCCAAATCGATGGCCCAAAGTCTCGCGATAAAAAACGGGGTCTATCTGACAGAAAAAGAACAAGAGAATTTAGTTAACGGATTGTTCGCCTGCAAAGACCCTAGTGTTTCCCCTTTTCAAAAACCCACTTTCATCACCCTGCGTGTGGAAGATTTAGATAAAAAATTCGCCTTATGATGCAGATTACACCAACAGTCAAGCAGTTGTTAATTATTAATATTTTGTTTTTTATTGGAAGTCAAGTCGTTGGTGAAGCTTCTTATAATTACCTGTCTCTTTTCTTTTTTGAAAATAATAAGTTTCAATATTGGCAGCCAATCACGCACATGTTTATGCACGGAGGCATTATGCACATTGCTTTTAATATGTTTGCGTTGTATTCGTTTGGCTCCGCTTTAGAGTATTTTTGGGGACCAAAGAAATTCTTGTTTTTCTATATTTCCTGCGGATTGGGTGCGGCGTTATTGCATAGCGGCGTGAACTATTTTCTTTTTCACGATGGATTAAATTCACTTGTGGAAGCCGGCTTTAATAAATCAGAAATTTACTCCTTATTAAATCAAGGACAGATGGATTCGCGATGGATGGAAACACTAGGTAATTCAGGAGTGTCAAGTTTTGCTGGAGCATTCGCTTCTCCGGCTGTAGGGGCTTCCGGAGCTATCTACGGATTGCTGGTTGCGTTTGCATTTATGGTGCCGAATGCTGAATTGGCATTGATGTTTATCCCAATTCCAATTAAAGCCAAGTATTTTGTGCCAGGTTTGTTAGTAGTCGATTTGATATTGGGCGTTTCTGGAAATTCTATTTTTGGAGGCGGTAGCGGCATTGCTCATTTCGCGCACATTGGTGGCGCATTAGTAGGCTTTTTAATGATGTGGTATTGGAAGCAAAACCAGTTTGGAAGCAACCGTTGGAATTAAAATTTAAAATTCAAAAATGAACATTATAGACGATTTGAAAATGCAATATAAAATGGGAGGCTTTGAGCAAAAGGTCATCTATTGGAATTGCGCTGTCTTTTTAATTTCGCTGATTTTATTTTATCAATTTAGAGAGGGGTTCTTCCAATTTCCAGATTGGATTTCCTTAACCGCCAATCCAACACAACTGTTATATAAACCTTGGACATTACTAACCTATTCGTTTTTTCATGCCGGATTCTTTCATCTTTTATTCAACATGATTGTATTGAATTTTGCGGGTCGGTTGTTCCTTACTTTCTTTTCGCAAAAACAGTTTTTGGGGTTGTACTTGTTGAGTGGCATTTTTGCTGGATTAGTATTTGTTTTGTTTTATTATGTGTCCAACTTGGGAACTAGTTCCGCTATTGTTGGAGCTTCGGGTGCTATTATGGCGATATTGGTTGCGACGGCAACGTATTCACCTTTTATGAATTTGAGGTTGTTGTTGATTGGTAATGTCAAATTGTGGCAGTTTACGTTTGTGATTTTGTTGTTGGATTTAATTCAGATATTTACAGAAAACACCGGAGGGCATGTGGCGCATTTGGCGGGTGCCTTTTTTGGCTTTGTATACATCAAGTTGCTGCAAAATGGCACCGATTTGAGTGCAGGTGTTTCCTTTATTTTAGATACCTTCGCCAATGGCTTTTCCAAGAAGAAAGCAACGCCATTCAAAAAAGTGCACCGGAATTATCATCCGAATCCACCCAAAACCGTTTCTAAAATCGTAACGAAAGATAAAACACAACAACAAATCGATGAAATTTTGGATAAAATTAGCCAATCAGGCTACGATAGTTTAACCAAAGAAGAAAAAGAATTTCTATTTAAAACTGGAAAATAATAGTAACCAAATCCAAATTAGTGAAGCAACTCTCCTGGTTCAATAAAGCAATGTTTTTTTTCAATATAGTATTGACTGTATTGACTTTTATTGCTTATGTGCTCCCTTTTTTGGCTCCGAAATTATTTCCTTTATTGTCCGTTTTAACCTTGATGATGCCTTTGTTTTTAATTTTGAACGGCTTGTTCTTTCTGTATTGGGTAATCCAATTTAAAAAGCAAATCTTCTTATCAGGATTGGTTTTATTAACGGGAATCACTTTTATCAATAAGTTCTATAAGTTTTCCGCGGTCAATTTACCGGCTAATGAGAACGATTTTGTGGTGATGAGTTATAACGTGCGCTTGTTTAATTTGTTCGATTGGATGCCAAAAACAGACGTGGCAACTTACATTCGCACCTTTATCAACGATAAAAATCCAGATATTGTTTGCATTCAAGAATATTCTATTTCTGCCAACATCGATTTGAAAGTCTATCCGCACCGGTATATTTACATGCAAGGCAATAAAATTAAAACCGGACAAGCTATCTTTTCTAAATTCCCGATTATTGACGAAGGCAATTTAGCTTTTCCGAATTCGAACAATACCGTAATTTTCGCTGATATCAAGAAAGGAAAAGACATCATTCGGGTATATAACATGCAGTTGCAATCGATTAAGATTTCTCCGGATGTGAATGAGATTTCGGAGAATATCGATGAGATTAATCAGCAAAAGTCGCAATTGGTTTTCAAACGGATTAGCCTTGCCTTTAGAAAGCAGCAACAGCAAGCCGAGATTATTCGCAATCACAAAGAGGCCTGCACCTATCCGTTAATTATTTGTGGAGATATGAATAACAGTCCGTTTTCGTATGTATATCGTAGCATCAAAGGGAAATTAAACGATACTTTTGAAGAAGCGGGAAGTGGCTTTGGTCAAACCTACCACTTCAAATATTATCCGGCTCGTATCGATTATATTTTTGCCGATCCTATCATGAAGGTAAAAAGTTTTGAGAGTTTCCCCGATTTTGTCAATTCCGATCATTATCCCATCATGACACGCTTGTCGATTGAATAATTTAAAGGGTTTGATTTTTTAAATAATCTAAGGCAAACCGCCCTTCATTAAAAAGTAAATCCAAAACACTCAGGTTGTTTAGAAAGCCGTGCTTGTCACCAAAAACTTGTGTATACGATTCGAATACTGCTTTGTCTTTTTTTCCATTAGTCAGACCTCTGTAATCCTTAGAATCAGTTACTTCATGGAAATATTCTGCAGTAGTTTCATAAGAAAAAGGCATGCCCAAACATTTTGAAATCAAAGCCATACTTTCTAGATTCAAATCCATTAAAAACGTATATTTTTTGGTAAAAATAGGCGACAAGGTGTCTTCAAAATATTCAAAAAAAGGGGAGGTTCTGTAGGCTGCTTCTAACGATTTAAAATGTTGTTTTTGCCAATCGAAAGCCGTTTCTAATCGAACTTCTTTCGTTCTTTGATGTGCTTCTATGGAATGTTTAATGGGTATGTTTAACAATTGAATCCCATTCGGACTATAAATGTAAGTCCGATTGCGATTGGTTTGTTTTTGGAAATTATCTTCCATTTCCAAAACAATACGATCCGTTTGTGCCATCGCTACAAAATGACTGATGGAAGGAAAGTAAGTAGGATGGAGGAGAATATTCATTTAACTATTTTTGTTTTCTCTTATTTAAAAAGGCAGTTATTCCGAAATACAAAGCTAATGCGATTAAGAAAAACTTGAAATAAGAGTAAGGTTGCCCTTCGCCATTTACAGTTGTAAACAAGCGTTCCCAACGAATTTTATCAAAACCTTTCGCATTCGGGTCTAAACTCATCCAAATAAAAACAGGTTTTCCCACGATATGATTTTCGGGAACATAGCCCCAATAGCGACTGTCTTCCGAGTTGTGACGGTTGTCACCCATCATCCAATAGTAATTTTTTTGGAAAGTGTATGAGGTTGCCAATTTGTCGTTAATGCGAATTTCGGTACCGTTCACTTTTAAATCATTGCCTTCGTATTCGGTAATAAGTCTTTTGTAGAATGGAAGATTCTCGATGGTTAAGGCGATTGTTTTTCCTGCTTGTGGAATGTAAATCGGACCGTAATTATCTTTGTTCCAAGTATTCGTAATTTGCGGAAATACTTGAGGTTCAGGCTCGCGTGCAATGTTTCTTGTGATGGAAGTTACAATGGGATTGCTTTTCAATCGGGTGGCTGATTCTTCAGTGAGTGAAGAGAAAAGAAATGTGCTTGCTGCTGTTTGATAAATAGGATCAGTGATGTGCAATTCTTTTAAAATATAGGTTGGGTCGAAACTGTTTCCATTTGTTGAAACCGTATAGGAGTATTGTGGTTTAGCACGTTCGGGCAATACCAATTGTTTTCCATTGATATAGACGGTTCCGTCTTTAATTTGCAACTCATCGCCCGGAATTCCTTGACATCTTTTTACGTAGTTCGATTTTTTATCGATGGGTTTATCCGCTTTTCTTTTCGAGGTATCAAAAAATTTATAAACCGTATCGACCGGCCAGTTGAAGACGACAATGTCATTCCGTTCAATTTTTTGCAAACCAGGGAATCTGAAATAGGGCAATTGAGGTTTAATTAAATACGATTTTTTATGAAGCAACGGAATGGTGTCGTGAACCATTGGCAAAGCTACAGCAGTCATTGGCGTACGAGCGCCATAATGAAATTTACTCACAAACAAGAAATCTCCAACCAATAACGATTTTTCTAAGGAAGCCGTTGGAATAGTATACGGCTGCATCACATAAGTGTGAACAATAGTAGCCACTACAATGGCAAACAGCAAAGAGCTTATAGTATCGGCACCTTTGTTGGCTGGAATTAAACTGCGATTTGGAATGTGATTTAAAGGTTGTGTGTAATTGATATAAACGATATACAAGCCAAAAGTTGCAATTCCCAATAATGTATCTTTAGTTGTGTTTTTACCAAAACTGCGCAAGGTTTCTACCCAAACCACAGGAAACATAATCAAGTTGACAATCGGGACAAAAAGTAAAATCGTCCACCAAGTTGGGCGGTTGATGATTTTCATCAAGACGATCGCATTGTAAATGGGCACAGCGGCTTCCCAGCGTTTTCTATTGGTAGCTTCATACAATTTCCAAGTGCCCAAAAAGTGAATTACCTGAATAATTAGGAAAAATACAAACCATTGAATTAGTGTCATACTATTTTTATTTACTTGTTATGTCTAAATTTTAAATTCTACTATTTAAATTCTAAAACGTCTTTCATGGTGAAAACGCCTTTTTTTCCAACAATCCATTCGGCTGCAATTACGGCACCGAGTGCAAAACCTTCGCGATTGTGCGCGGTGTGTTTGATTTCGATAGCATCAACCTCTGAATTGTAAAGTACGGTGTGTGTTCCGGGAACATTTTCTATCCTTTTGGCATCAATTTCCAGTTGGTTGTTCTGGTTATCTTTGCTACTTTCACTTTTCAAAACCCAACTGGAATAGTTGGTGTTTTCAATAATATCTTTTGCTAACGTAATTGCCGTTCCGCTGGGAGCATCTAATTTTTGCGTATGGTGAATTTCTTCCATCGAAACCGAATATTGATCAAATTTCGACATCATTTTAGCCAAGTGTGCATTCAATTCAAAAAACAGATTCACTCCCAAACTAAAATTCGATCCATAAATAAAAGCGCCATTGGTTTCTTGACATAGCGCTACCATTGCCTCATAATGAGTTAACCAACCGGTGGTTCCGGAGACTATAGGAACATTAGTATGCAAACATTCCGAAATGTTACCAACAGCGGCATCAGGAATACTAAAATCGATAGCAACATCAGCATCGGCCAGTTGGTCATAGGGAGTTTCCCGCGATTTTCGCAATACGATTTCATGACCGCGTGATAAAGCGATTTGCTCGATTACTTTGCCCATTTTTCCGTATCCTAAAAGCGCTATTTTCATTGGAATTTGTAATTAAAAGCGAGGCCAATAGAAGGTTTACTATTTAGATCTCGCGGATTCAAATCAGGCCGCATGGATAAATTATCATTCACATTAAACTGTCCTAAATGCGCATCTACGTTAGCGTCGATAATGTTTAAAACGTAAAATGCCACCGTTAAAAGTAGTGAAAGATCGCGGTTGCGTTGGTAAAATTTTTGAGCCGTAATTAGTCGAGCATCGTCTAAATACGAATATTTGTCATTCTTAATTCCGGCTAGTCGGTTTTTATAAGCATTTCGAAATTCATGGTATTTGCTATTATTGGTCGAATAGAAATACAATGTGGTTCCCAAGGCACCATAAACCAAAGGCACTTTCCAATATTTTTTATTGTAAACCTGACCCAAACCCGGAAGTATAGCCGAGTAGAACGCCGCTTTTGCAGGGGCTAATGGATTAATTTCCTGATTTTTAATGGTGTCTTTAGAGGATAAAATAGGTTCTGTTTTACCCTGACCAAAAACCAAAGGGTTTCTCAAGCCAAAAAGCAGTAACAGTATGAAGGTATATTTAAGCACTACCCTTTAATCAATTTAATAATTCGATTGAAATCTTCTTCAGAGTGAAACGGAATCGTGATTTTTCCTTTACCATTTCCAGCTACTTTCACGTCGACTTTCGCCCCGAAATAAGTGGCGATGGTTTTCTTTTCGTCTTCGGCGATCGTAAAGTTGGTACTTTTTACCGCTTTTTTCGGCGCAGGTTTTAAGCTTTCTTGGTATGTTTTTACTAGTGCTTCTGTTTCTCGAACGGATAAATTTTGACTAACGATTTTTTGGTAAATCGCTGTTTGAACCTCTTGATCTTCAATATTGATAATTGCCCGACCATGCCCCATACTGATGAAACCGTCTCGAATGCCCGTTTGAATAATCGGGTCTAATTTCAACAAGCGCAAATAATTGGCAATGGTGGATCGTTTTTTACCGACACGCTCACTCATTTGCTCTTGCGTTAACTGAATTTCATCAATTAATCGCTGGTAGGAAAGCGCAATTTCTATCGGATCTAAATCGTGTCTTTGGATGTTTTCTACCAAAGCCATTTCTAAAGATTCCTGATCGTTGGCAATTCTAATATATGCGGGAACGGTAGTTAAACCAACAATTTTGGACGCTCTTAAACGGCGTTCTCCCGAAATTAATTGGTATTTATTGAAGTCTAATTTCCGAACGGTAATGGGTTGAATCAAACCCAACTCGCGAATGGAAATTGCTAATTCTTGCAATGATTCTTCATTGAAATTGCTTCGAGGTTGAAATGGGTTGATTTCAATAGCTGCGATTTCCAATTCAATAATATTGCCCACGACTTTGTCGGCATTCTTATCGTTTACCGATTGTATGTTGTTGTCCGGATCTTTCAACAAGGCAGATAATCCTCTTCCTAATACTTGTTTTTTTACTGCTTGTGACATACGCTAATGACTATTTTTCTTAATAATTTCTTGAGCTAAGTGCAAGTAATTCGCGGCACCTTTGCTGGTTGCGTCGTAATTGATGATGCTTTCTCCAAAACTAGGCGCTTCGCTTAACTTCACATTTCGTTGGATAATGGTATTAAAAACCATGTCATGAAAATGCTTTTGCACTTCTTCAACGACTTGGTTGGACAAACGCAATCTTGAGTCGAACATGGTCAACAACAACCCTTCAATATCCAAATCTGGATTGTGAATTTTCTGAACGCTTTTAATGGTATTCAACAATTTCCCCAGACCTTCCAAAGCATAGTATTCGCACTGAATTGGAATAATCACGGAGTCGGAAGCCGTTAACGCATTCAACGTTAGCAATCCTAGTGATGGGGCACAATCAATCAAAATGTAATCGTACTGATCTTTAATCGGAGCCAAAGCTTGTTTTAGCATGTATTCCCGATTTTCTTTGTCGACCAATTCAATTTCGATAGCTACCAAGTCGATATGTGAGGGAATTACCCATACATTCGGAGCGCTGCATTTAATAATGGCATCTTCTGGGCGATGGCTTTGTTCGATTACTTGGTAGGTACCTACTGCAATATTCTCAATGTCAATTCCAAGTCCGGAACTGGCATTCGCTTGCGGATCGGCATCGATTAGCAATACTTTTTTTTCTAAAACACCCAAGCAAGCAGCCAAATTCACCGAAGTAGTAGTTTTTCCAACACCGCCTTTTTGATTGGCTATAGCAATGATTTTACCCATTTATTTTTTGAAATTTTGAGTCGTAAAAATACAATTAATTATGGGTTTTTCAAGGCTTATTTGTTAACAAAAGTTAATAAGTTGATTCATGGATACTGGTTATTTGACACTGGATACTTAACAATTGACAATTGCTAATTTAATGATTTAGAAATGCCCTAGCCCGGATAGAAACGGCATCCTTTTGTGACGGTTTTCGGCACAAAAGATAGAGTGGATAGCCGGAAATAGCTCCTAAAAATAATTATCAATTCTTTTTCTTTGCTTTAATCATCATTTCCAACATGTCCCACATTTCTTCTGGAATCTGCTCCAACAAATTGAATTGTCCCGCCCCTTTGAGCCATTCGCCACCATCAATCACCACCACTTCGCCATTGATGTATGCTGAAAAATCGGATACTAAATACGCCGCCAAATTGGCCAATTCCTGATGGTCGCCCACGCGTTTCAAGGGCACTTTTTTAGCCATATCAAATTTTTCTGCTAAATCACCGGGTAGCAAACGATCCCAAGCGCCTTTGGTAGGGAATGGTCCGGGAGCAATGGCATTGGAACGGATTCCGTACTTTGCCCATTCTACGGCTAGGCTCCGAGTCATTGCTAAAACACCCGCTTTGGCGGTAGCACTCGGCACCACATAAGCAGAACCTGTAAAAGCATAAGTGGTCACTATATTTAAAATGGTAGCCGAGGTTTGTTTGGAATCAATCCAATGCTTTCCGAAGGCTAGGGTACAGTTTTTAGACCCTTTTAAAACGATGTCGATAACGGTATCAAAGGCATTAGCCGACAAGCGTTCTGTGGGGGAAATGAAATTTCCAGCGGCGTTGTTCAACAATACGTCTACTTTTCCGAAAGCTTTTAAAACTTCCTGAAGCATAGTTTCGACTTGGTCGTAATGACGCACATCGCACTGCACAGGCAGGCAAGTGCCGCCCGTTTTGGCTTCGAGTTCTTGCGCAGTTTTTTGTAGTTTCTCTAAATCTCTGGAGGTGATGGCCACTTGGGCTCCCAGTTCTAAGAAATATTGGGTCATCGCTTTGCCTAAGCCGCTTCCGCCTCCAGTTACTACAATTACTTTGCCTTTTAAAGCGTCATCACGAAGCATTTTTGCTGAAAAATCCATGGTATTTATTTTGGTTAGGTAAAAATAGAGAAAATACTTTTGATGCAAACCACGCGGCGGCGCTCATTTTGAAAATTATCGTTTTAAAGTAAAATGCGCCCGTCTTGTTGGTTCCCCAAAACCAATTAGCACTTGCAGCCCGTTATAGGTTCCGTTCCAACGACCATTTTTAGATTCCAATTCGGAGATGAATGTAAAAAAAGATTTTCAAATTATAGGAATAAAGCAATCCTGCTAAAGTCTGATTTGTCACCAGCGAAAATGTAATAAACTCAGGGTCCTAAAGGGTTTAGTGTCTTTAAATTCTGAAACAGACTGTTGTCTAAAGAATATTCAAAAGTACCCTAGTTATAGGTTATGGTCGTAATACTATTTTGATTGAACGTCGAATCCTGGAATTGAATACTTTTCTATTTTATTTAACGCAAGGAAGCGGGATTATAAAAGAGTAGCCTAGAAATTCAAATCCTTATGTTTAATTATAATCGCAATAATCGTTCGGCAGCTTTTTCTAAGGTGATTTCTTCTTTGGCAAAGCAAAAGCGAATGCAATGCAAATCTTTCCCATCAGCATAAAAAGGGGAGAGCGGAACCGCCGCCACGCCAAACTCTTTCACTAATCGTTGGGTAAATGCAATATCATTTTCAGTTGAAATGGCATTGTAAGACGCTACTTGAAAATAAGTTCCTTCGCTGGGTAATAATTCCAATCGGGTGGCTTGCAATAGCGATCTGAAAAAATCTCGTTTTTGTTGGTAAAAGGATCCCAAAGCACGGATGTCGACGAAATCAATATAGTCATTGATAGCATATTGCGCGATACTGTTCACACTAAACACCAAAAACTGATGCACTTTTTTGATTTCGGTCATCAAATGCTTAGGTGCAATTAGGTAGCCAATTTTCCAACCGGTGATGTGAAATGATTTTCCGAAAGAAGAAACGATAATGCTTCGGTCAAACAATTTTGGATAATGGTGAATTGAAAGGTGTTTGTTTTCGAAAGTAATGTATTCATAAACTTCGTCAGAAAGCACCATAACTTTAGGATATATAGCCAGTAAATTTTCCAATTGAGTGAAATCCGATGCCGTCCAAATTCTTCCCGATGGGTTGTGTGGATTGTTCGTAATAATCATTCTAGTTTTTGAATTCATCGCATTTGCAATTGCTTCCCAATCTGGCGTAAAATCGGCTTTCAGGTTAATGCGAATGGGCTTGGCATGGCATAACAGTATTGGTGTTTCATAACAATCGTAACTAGGATCTAGAATAATGACTTCCTCGTCTTTAGAAACCAAAGCTTGAATGGTTGCGAAAATCCCTTCGGTAGCGCCGGCCGTTATCAATATTTCGGTTGTTGGATTTACTTTCCTGGAATAGGAGGAATTTGTCAACACCGCAATTTTTTCTAATAGCGGGGGATAACCGGCCATAGGCAAGTATTGATGAATTTCTTCGGAAGCCCACTTCGTAACCAATTTTTTCAAACGAAAATCCACTGGAAAATTTGGAAACCCTTGCGAAAGATTGATGGCTTGGTATTCATTGGCCAATTGAGACATCACAGAAAAAATACTGGTACCGATATGAGGAAGTTTTGACATGAGTTTGTTTTGGAGCTTTAAAAGTACTAAAAACCTTGAAGTTGCAAAAGCAATTATACGATTGAAATATTTTGACACAAAAAAACCAATCCGTTTTTGGACTGGTTTTCTCTGTTGTCGGGATGACTGGATTCGAACCAGCGACCCCTAGCACCCCATGCTAGTACGCTACCTGGCTGCGCTACATCCCGAAAGTGTGTTTTTGGAATGCAAATATATTTTTTTTATTGAAAGTGAAATAGATTATTTTTAATTTTTAGAAGCTGCTGCTTTGAATAATAAATGTAGAAAAGAACCGATTTAACTTAAATAATAATTACTCGCCCGTTTGTTGTCTTTTGCGCGAGTTTTGATTTAATTTGAATTGGTAATTGAAAGTTTTCAATTTGGTACGACGCTCTTCTGCTCTTAATTTTAGTTTAATTTCAACATTCATGTCGACGGAGTTAAAGTATTGTAAAGCATCAGTATACTCAGCGGTAGTAGGTTCTAATAGGGTTGCTTTTCTACTACTTTTTACTTTTTCTTCTGGGATACTAGCCACAGATTTTTCTCCTTCTTGCGATGTTTCTTTTTGGGGAGAAGGAAAATCAAAACTTAAAGTAATTTCTTCATTTTTAGGATTCATTTTAAGCATAAAATGGTCTACCCTAATTTGATCGGAGAAGACTCTGTTTTTAATCAGCATGGCTTCGTCTAGTATGGCATTCGAATTTTGGTTCAAACAAGTATCGTTCACATAATGAATAATTTCGTCAATAGCAGTTGGTGCCGCATTGTAATGGATGTAATCTTCGTTACCCACAAAAACAATAGCTCCTTTCAAACCAATAGCAAATTTTTTAGAGAGGTAGAGTTCCTTATAACTAGTATCTTTAAACTCAGCCGGAATGAACTCGGTAATGTTATAACGGTCGTCAAGCGAATGAAAAAAGTAATCGCCTTTCCATTTCGCGTAAACCGGAATTTGAAATGAATTTTGCTTGTTCTTTTTGATATAACCGACTAATTTCATAAATAGTATTGCTTAAAGATACCTATTTGAATGGAAAAAAAAAGCCACTCAAGTTTTGGTTTAAATAGTATGCCTTTAGGGTCAACTAATGTAAGAAAAAAAAGTATAAAAAAAATACCATAGTGGTTATGATGTTTTTTAATCTTATTTTTTTAAGAATAAAGCAATGTTATTCTATAAATTATTCCCAATTACAGGGATATCATTCAGAAACCTAAAAAGGGTTATTTCTTAATAAACTTTAAAATAGCTTCATTGGATTGAATGAAATAGGTTCCAGTAGGGAGTTGACTAACCTCAATTTTTCCTGACATATTGGTATTCCAGTTAAAGGTTGCTTCTTTAACTTGTTTTCCTTGCAGATTGAAAATTTTAAAAACGGAGTTGCCATTTTGAGTAGTATTTCCTTTGACGATTGTAATTTCCTGATCGGCAATGGTTGGATAAATAGTAAATGGACTCGATTGAAAGTTATTGATTTTTAGAGCTGATAAATTCACGACTACATCATCCACAATGAGGCTGCTTCCGTAAGTGGGTACGGAACCTTCTTTAGCCATTGAAAAGGTAATCATCATAAAAGCTGGAGTTGCCGAAGAAGTGAATTGTACGGGCGCATAAAGATACGAAAACTCGGTACTAGGAGCTAAAATATCGGCAGTAGCGCGACCAATTTCATTGCTATTTTCATCAAAGACTACTAGCTCAGCTTGGGCAACATCATTTCCTGCAGGAAAAAATTTGTAATAAAACCCTAACAGGGTAACTTCATCGGAAGCAGTTAAAGGAACACCAGGATTCCAACCTGGCGAATCAGCTTCGGGATCATTAAAAATGGTAGCTTTAGCACTAATAACTTGGTTCGTTGTACCATTCAATCCGTTGGTTAATTGTAAAGCATAGTTTCCGGTATGAGGGTCTGGGTTGGAATAAACAAAAGCAGGCATGCAACCCCCATAGAAAATTTGATCTTCGGTTGATACTCCGGTTTCCGTATCAATGCTAATTGGATTTAGAAAATTCATGCCCCAATTGCTTGTCAGAAAGTTGGGTTTTACGGTTTCAAATCCTCCGTTAACCACTTGTGCTTGTAAATTTCCAATTGTAGTTATTGCAAAACTAACAAGACCTATGAGATAGTTTTTTTTCATGTTCTTAATTATTAGTGTTATTGATTGTATTCTTAGAATAAGTAGGTAGTAATTGCAGTTACTAATTTAGCAAGCGATTAAGATTTCTAATATTTTGATGGCTGCTTCGCTGATTTTAGTTCCAGGACCAAAGACAGCAACAGCACCAGAATCAAATAAAAACGGATAGTCTTGAGGTGGAATTACGCCACCAACAATAACCATAATGTCTTCACGTCCATATTTTTTGAGTTCTGCAATAACTTGTGGCACTAATGTTTTATGACCAGCAGCCAAGGAAGAAACGCCAAGGATGTGTACGTCGTTCTCAATAGCTTGTTTGGCAGCTTCGGCTGGTGTTTGAAATAATGGACCTATATCCACATCAAAACCCACATCGGCATAACCCGTTGCCACTACTTTTGCACCACGATCGTGACCGTCTTGTCCCATTTTGGCAATCATAATTCGGGGACGCCGCCCTTCCTTTTCAGCAAAAGCATCAGCCAATTGTTTGGCTTTCTCGAAGCTTTTGTCGTCTTTAATTTCTTTGCTGTACACGCCGCTAAAGGTTTTAATTTGTGCTTTGTATCTTCCAAAAACTACTTCTAAAGCATCGCTAATTTCACCAAGAGTGGCTCGATTTCGAGCAGCATCTATGGCTAACTCTAGTAAATTTCCGGTTCCAGTTTGAGCACAAAGGGTTAATTGTTGTAGTGAATCTTGCACTTTTTGAGTATTTCTTGACGCTTTAATACGTTGCAATTGTTCTACTTGTTGTTTGCGAACCATTTGGTTGTCGACATCCAAAATGTGTAATGGATCTTCTTTTTCCAAGCG
>CALPUN020000031.1 GCA_943326765.2 Bifidobacterium breve
CTAACCGATAACGTCGAAGGATTACTCTACGACATCACCCAAAAATTCACCGTAGGACAAACCAATTTCAAATCCTTAAACGACGAACTAAAACTCGAAATCCAACTAGGAAGCGCTACTCCAAATGAGTTGCTAAACTTGCTCACTCCCCGCGGACAAGTAACTCATTTCTTAGAAAAAATTCCAAGTGTCAATGATATTTTCATCAAAACTGTAAGCGAATAATATAGCATTCGCAAATCAAAATAGCAAATCAAAATGAGTATTCTATCGCTAATCATAAAACGAGAATTCATTGCCAAAGTGCGCAACAAGTCGTTCATTGTCATGACATTTTTAAGTCCGTTACTCTTTGTTGGAATCGCTGCTTTCGTGGGTTATTTAAGTTCCATCAAAGCCGATGTGAAAAAAATAGCCATTCACGATGAAAGCGGAATCTTCGTCAACGAATTTAAAAACACTGCCGAATTTCACTACCTAAATTTGTCTTCGGTCGACATGAAAATCCTAAAAGATAGCATTGTCAAAGAAAGTTATGAAGGGCTGCTTTTTATTCCCAAAGTAATCGACAGCTTAAATCCGCAACACAAAATCCAATTTATTTCGAACGACAGTCCAAGCATCAGCTTCCTTAGCGAAACCGAAGATATCATCGCCCAAAAGCTAACCAAAATCAATTTCGAAAAAGCCAAACTCGATACGCTGGCTATCAAAAATGCCCAAGCCAAAGTCAATATTAGTGTCGCCAAATCCTCTGGAGAAGAATCGCTAAAAGGACTCAACGAAATCAAAATTGCCATCGGAGGCGCTTTCGGGTATCTCATTATGATGTTTATCATCATTTATGGCAATATGGTCATGCGTTCCGTAATCGAAGAAAAAACAAACCGCATCATCGAAATCATCATCTCGTCCGTAAAACCGTTTCAGCTCATGATGGGGAAAATTATAGGAACCTCATTGGCCGGTGTGCTACAGTTTTTTATTTGGGCACTGCTCGGCTTGACGTTTCTATTTGTCGCGTCCTCGTTCTTCGGAATCGATGCATCACCCACCGCCAAATTGTCGCCGGAAATGATGCACCAAGCCCAAGCGCAATTCTCCACCGCCCAAATGTATATCAAGGAATTGTGGAACCTGCCCATCGCCACCATCCTAATCTGTTTCGTGATTTATTTCATCGGAGGCTACTTCCTTTACAGTTCGTTTTATGCAGCCATCGGTGCCGCAGTCGACAATGAAACCGATTCCCAACAATTTTTATTGCCCATCATTATGCCACTAATTCTAGGCGTTTACATCGGGTTTTTCACCGTTATCAACGATCCAAACGGAACCATTGCTACTGTATTTTCGATGGTGCCGCTAACATCGCCCATTGTCATGCTTATGCGCATCCCATTTGGTGTGCCTTGGTGGCAAATCGTTTTGTCGGTCACCATTCTTTTCGCAACGTTCTTCGGCGTCGTTTGGTTTGCCTCCAAAATCTATAGAGTGGGAATCCTTATGTATGGCAAAAAGCCAAGCTGGAAAGAACTATACAAATGGCTTAAATATTAAAAAGTTCTTTAGAAGCTACTTCCCGCTATCCGCTACAATTCCCGTTTTAGAAAATTAGCTTGGCAAGCTATTTTTCTAAAACGGGAGATTTCCACTACTATCGGGGCTAGGGTTTTCGATTTCCTATTAACTTTGTGATCTTTGCAAAAAACTTTGCGACCTTTGCGGTAAAACATAATATAATGTCCAAAATACTAATCATAGAAGACGAAGCCTCTATTCGAAGAGTACTCACCAACATACTCACCGAAGAAAGCAGCACCTACAAAGTAGAAGATGCCGTTGACGGTTTGCAAGGCCTCGAGAAAATAAAAAATAACGACTATGATCTGGTTTTGTGCGACATCAAAATGCCCAAAATGGATGGTGTCGAATTGCTAGAAGCCGTTAAAAAAATCAAACCCGAAATTCCAATGGTCATGATTTCAGGCCATGGCGACATGGAAACCGCCGTTCATGCTATGCGATTGGGCGCCTTCGACTTCATCTCCAAACCACCCGATTTAAACCGATTGCTCAATACCGTTCGCAATGCTTTAGATAAAAAGCAATTGGTCGTTGAGAACAAAATTCTTAAGAATAAAGTCAGTAAAAACTTCGAAATGATCGGCGACAGCGAAGCCATCAATCACATCAAAATCATGATTGATAAAGTAGCGCAAACCGATGCACGAGTTCTAATTACAGGACCCAACGGAACCGGGAAAGAACTTGTTGCCCATCAATTGCACGACAAAAGCGAACGCGCCAATTTCCCATTAATCGAAGTTAATTGTGCTGCCATTCCAAGCGAATTAATTGAAAGCGAATTGTTCGGTCATGTCAAAGGCGCTTTTACCTCTGCGGTGAAAGACCGAGCCGGGAAATTTGAAGCTGCCGATGGCGGAACCATTTTCTTGGATGAAATTGGCGACATGAGTTTGTCAGCGCAAGCCAAAGTGTTGCGTGCCCTGCAAGAAAGCATGATTACTAGAGTTGGCGCCGACAAAGACATCAAAATAGATGTGCGCGTAGTGGCCGCCACCAATAAAGATTTGAAAAAAGAAATTGCGGAAGGCCGATTCCGAGAGGATTTATACCACCGTTTGGCAGTAATCTTAATCAAAGTGCCGTCATTAAACGATCGTCGCGAGGACATTCCGTTATTAATTGAACATTTCACCGAAAAGATTGCCGCCGAGCAAGGAAATGCGCCGAAAGTGTTTTCAAAAACTGCGATTACGTTATTGCAAGAATACGATTGGACCGGCAACATCAGAGAACTGAGAAATGTAGTAGAGCGCTTGATTATCCTAGGAGGTAGCGAGATTTCAGAAAACGATGTCACACTGTTCGCAAGCAAATGATGCGTTGGAAATCAGTGTAGCATAAGCAGAAATACCGACACCAATCAACATCCAAAAAAAAAATGAAACTAAAAAAAATAAACCCAAAGTTACAAGAAGCCTTAATCGAAATTGGATTGGTAGCAGCCAATCCACTGCAAGAGGAAACCTTCTCCACGCTGAAAAGTGGCGCTGATTGCGTGATTATCGCTCCTGAAAAATCAGGGAAATCTACGACCATTGTTCTCAATGTCATTCAACAATTAGTGGCGGAAGGCGAAGAATCACCTAGAGCTTTAATCATTGTAGAAGACAAAGCCAAAGTATTGGAAATGGAAACCCTATTTGATAAATTAGGAAAGTATACCAACCTGCGAGTTTACGGTGTGCACGACAAAGGCGATATGGAGTATGATAAAAACTATATTTCTACCGGAATCGATGTATTGATCGGAACTCCAAACAAGCTTAACGAAATGTTTACCACGGCAGGCTACAATGTGAATCGGTTGAAACTTTTTATTTTGGACGATGCCGAGCCCATTCTTAGATTGCGTCATGAAACCAAAATCATGCGCATCTCCAACAGCATTGCCAAAACCCAGCGCTTGATTTTTTCAGAACAACTCACGGAACGCATTGAAATATTAGCTGAGAAAATGCTACTCGAACCGTATTGGTTTGAAATGGGCGATGACGATGACGACGAAGAAACAGAAGACTAACAACATAAAAAAACCACTATGGGATTAATGAAAATATTTTCAGGAACAGAAATTTTAGCACAAGCGTTACAACAAAAAATTGAAGCGATTGGTGTTGCTACTGTAATGCGCGATAACAATCAGGCTAATGTAATTCCGAGTATCCAAACCAACAAAGCCGTTGAATTATTTATTCAAGAAATTGATTTTGGAAAAGTGAATTCGGTGGTTGAAGAATTTCGAATGAGTATTTAAAACCAATTTTCATTCAAAACTTTTCATTCGAGTAACTAGAAAGGTGATGAAAAAACCAAAAACTCCAATAAAAGCGAAAGAATATTTTAAACTAGTGGCTTCGGCGATGTAGCCAATAACTGGTGGGCCCATCAAAAACCCAAAAAAGCTAATACTCGAAACGATGGTCAGGGCGACGCTAGGGGCAAGCGTTTTATTTTTCCCTGCCAAACTATAAACTGTAGGGACAATACTCGATACCCCCATACCCACCATCATAAAAGCAAGGGTTGACGGAATAATATACGGGAATAAAACAGCGATGTACAAGCCTATTGAGATAACACATCCACTAAGTTGCAGTACTTTCTTGGCACCAAATTGATGCACCAAATAATCTGCTACAAATCGGCCAGTAGCCATCATGACCATAAAAGAAGTGTACCCCAAAACCGTTAATGCACCTGGCGCTTTGATAACTTCCTTAAAATAAACACCGCTCCAATCAAACATGACGCCCTCACTCGCCATGCAACAAAATCCCACCACACCCAAACCAATCAATTCTCGATCGGGTTTTGAAAAAAAAGGGGATGACGTCGCTTGCGATTTCGCTTTCACTTTGATTAAATAATTGTAATTAAAAACCATCAGCACTAGCACTAGTAGGGCAATGATTAAAAAGTGTCTATAAGGGGTTATCTGAATTGCCAGCATACCCAATCCCAGAAGCGCCCCGAAAAAACCAGCGATACTCCAAGCTCCGTGAAACGAACTCATAATGGTTTTCTTAAAAAGCACTTCGGTATATACTCCTTGCGTGTTTACTGCAATGTTGCATAGGTTACTAAAGACTCCAAAAAAGAATAATCCGAGCGCTAATTGCCAAGATTTTGTAGCCAAGCCCAAATTCGTTAAACAAATAACATACCCTAAAAGGGAACCTGTTAAAATGGAATAACTGCCATATTTGGCTACCCATTTCCCTGAAAAAGACATGGTAACCAATTGTCCTAGCGGCAATGCGAAAAGAATCGTTCCTAAAGTGCCTTCACTTATATGCAATGAATTTTTAATATCTGGAATGCGGCTGGCCCAAGAAGAAAAACCCAATCCCATAGCGAAATAGTACACCGAAACCGCCCAGCGAATGCGATTTAAATAGGATTGTTTCGCAGTCCGATAGTCTTTTTTATACTTGGCTTTCGGGATTATTTTCCCAAGAAAACTATAATCGATTAATGGCATACTGATGCTAATTGTTAGTTGTAAAAAACCAAGTAAAATTACTTCAAAAAAAGAGAGTTCTCTAGAAATAAGTTCACCATTGATTAAGTTTTGTGTTTTATTTAAAAACGGGGAACTGCATTTGAAGATTTATTTAATTAAGACGATTCTTTTTACTTTTTTCAAATCGTTCCAGCTGACAAATCTGCTATCTTTGCACCTTTAAAAATCTGACCGTTTGATAATCTAAGAAGTCAAAACCGTCTAAAAATATAAGAAACCAAAATGATTACAGTGAACGATATCTCCGTGCAATTTGGCGGAACTACTTTATTTAGCGATGTTTCTTTCGCCATCAATGAAAATGATAAAATTGCTTTGATGGGTAAAAATGGCGCCGGAAAATCAACGCTATTAAAAATTATCGCGGGACAAAGCAAGCCTTCTTCTGGAAATATCTCGGCACCCAAAGAAGCCGTTATTGCTTATTTGCCGCAGCATTTGTTAACTACCGATGACGCCACTGTCATGGAAGAAGCTTCCAAAGCGTTTGGTGAGGTTTTCAAAATGAAAGCGGAAATCGACGAAATCAACGAGCAGTTGACCATTCGTACCGATTATGAAAGTGATGCCTACATGAAATTGATCGAGCGCGTGTCTGATTTAAGTGAAAAATATTACGCCATTGAAGAAGTCAATTACGAAGCGGAAGTTGAAAAAATATTGACAGGTTTGGGTTTTCTTCGCGAGGATTTTAACCGTCCCAGTTCCGAATTTTCTGGGGGTTGGCGCATGCGGATCGAATTGGCTAAAATTCTGTTGCAAAAACCCGATTTGATTTTACTAGATGAGCCTACCAACCACATGGATATTGAAAGTATTCAATGGCTGGAAGATTTTTTATTGAATGCCGCCAAAGCGGTGGTTGTGATTTCGCACGATAGAGCATTTGTCGACAACATCACCAACCGAACCATAGAAGTAACTATGGGCCGCATCTACGATTACAAAGCCAAATATTCGCATTATTTAGAGTTGCGAAAAGACCGCCGCATGCACCAGCAAAAAGCTTACGACGAGCAGCAACGCATGATTGCGGATAACATGGAATTTATAGATCGTTTCAAAGGAACGTTTTCGAAAACCTTATCCGTGCAGTCGCGAGTGAAAATGTTGGAAAAAATTGTTCCCGTTCAAATTGATGAAATCGATACTTCGGCATTGCGATTGAAGTTTCCACCGGCAATTCGGTCGGGTCAATATCCGGTAATTGTAAAAGATTTGTCTAAATCTTACGGCAATCACGTGATTTTTAAAGACGCCAACATTGTGATTGAACGGGGACAAAAAGTCGCTTTCATCGGAAAAAATGGAGAAGGAAAGTCGACCATGATCAAAGCCATCATGAAAGAAATTGAGATCAATAGCGGAAGTGTTGAGATTGGTCACAATGCTCAAATTGGGTACTTTGCTCAAAACCAAGCCTCGCTATTGGATGAAAATGCTACTATTTTTGAAACCATTGACGACATTGCCGTAGGAGAAATTCGAACCAAAATCAAAGATCTTTTGGGTGCCTTCATGTTTCATGGCGACGATGTTACTAAGAAAGTCAAAGTACTTTCGGGTGGCGAAAAAACCCGTTTGGCCATGATCAAACTGCTTTTGGAACCGGTGAACTTATTGATATTAGATGAACCGTCGAATCACTTAGACATGAAAACCAAAGACATTATTAAAGATGCGTTACGCGATTTCGATGGCACTTTAATCCTAGTGTCGCACGATCGGGATTTCTTAGATGGTTTAGCCACTAAAGTCTTTGAGTTTGGTAACAAAAGGGTCAAAGAACATTTTGAAGATGTTGCTGGTTTCCTAGCACACAAAAAAATGGAAAGTTTGCGCGAGATTGAAAAGTAATTAAAGCAGCGCTATTATAGTACTTATTTTTTTTGTAAATTACTGAGAAATAATCCATTAATCCCAGTACTTATGAAAAAAGCAATGTTAGGGATAACCATCTTACTACTAAGTTTGTTATCGTTTCCAGTATTTTCTCAAAACGACCCCGAACCGGAAGCTTTAGGCTTGCCGGGCGACAATCTGAATTTGTATGCCGTTCTAGATGTCTTTCAAAAATCAAAAACATTGGAAGATTTTGAGCGGGCGATTAACGACAAAACCAATACGATCAATAATCTTGATTTGAATAACGATCGGAATATTGACTACATCAAAGTAATCAGTCAGAAGAATGGCGACAGCCACTTTATTATTCTGCAAGTTCCCATTAACGAGAAAGAAAACCAAGATGTAGCCGTTATTGAGGTCGGGAAAGATCAATCGGGAGCTATGGCTGTGCAAATTATCGGCGACGAAGATTTGTATGGTAAGAATTATATCGTTGAACCATCCTACGAATCTGCCGGTGGAACTCCAAATCCAGGCTATACTGGAGATAAAACGGTTATTGTCAACAATACAACCAACAATTATAACAATGGAGGTTACGACTCCGTAGGCAGTTGGCCTGTAGTGATTTATTTGTTTTCACCAGTGTATTATGTCTACCAATCACCCTTTTATTGGGGATATTATCCTTCGTATTGGCATCCGTGGGCACCGGTTTATTACTACGATTATTGGGGATACCACCATCATTATTACACCAATCGGTACTATCACCGAACTGGTATTGTTAGAAATCCAACTTACTATTACAATTACGCCGACCGAAGAACAAGATCTACCGTTGTGGTGACCAATAGAAGAGCCGGAACGTATAAAGCTACCTACAACGGAAGAACGTTTAAAAAACCTGCGGAAATTACTAGAGCAGTTTCGCCTACAAGAGTCGCAACACCCAATACCCGCAAGGTAACGCCAACCAGAAATCCGTCTAGTCCAGCAACACCGCGAACTAGTCCGGGCACACCCAGAACACCCAATCCTTCGGCACCACGCGCGACGACTAGTCCAGCGGCACCAAGGGCAACAATGCCACCTCGAGCTGCCAATCCAAGGAGACCGGCGTCGCAAAATGCTCCCGGAGGAAGAAGATAATCCCAATTGATTTTGTAAAACAGAAGAGGGATGTCATTAGGCATCCTTTTTTTTTGAATGTAATACGATTACCGTTTTAAGGTCAAATGATAAATAGTGGTCTGCAATTCATCGGTATCATTGTCTTCGCAAAGTAAAAACTCTAGAGCTTTGTCGTTTTTTTTGTAAAGGGAAATTCCTTCTAGTTTTGCTGTAGCCGAAATTTTTTCAGTAAAATCAATCTTCATTGTTTTTAGATTGATACTGCCGACAAGACTTCCGAGAACTTCACCGTCATCGTAGGTGGAGTTGGTGTCCTCGGCAGTAGCTAAAAAGTATAACTGATTGTCGACCAAAACCGCATCGGTGAAACTAGCCTGAACTCCTTTTATTTTAGGAAGTTGGTATTCATTGTATAAGATGGTGAAATCATTTTCCAAGTTTTTTCCTTGCACGGTAAAGAGTCCGTTTTTTCCCGTTTTACCATTACCGCGTTGCAAGAAATACCAAATGTTGCCGGTAAAAACAACGCCTTCAATATTGAACTCTTCGGGTTTAATGTTACTGAATCGTTGCATCAGTAAATACAAATCAGACAATTCGGTGGTTTTGGAGGTTTTGGTTTTGGCATTGTACTGCACCATTTCGATCCGATTTTCTGTCGAGCCCGAACCAAAAACATAATAACTATCACCAAAGGAAGTAATGGCTTCAAAATCGGGTTTTTGGTTTTTGGGAATTGCCTCTAATACAGGCCGGTCTTGCAAAACTATTTTAGCTAAAGATTGGTTTGCGAGGTCGTATTCATAGCCATAATTGCTGTTATCCGAGATAAGGAAAAGGGTGTGGTCTTTGTAAACCAATCCAGAAGCAGCACCGATTCCGATAATGTGAAACAGTACTTCGAGTTGAAATTTTTCCATGCTAGTTTTTTAATTACGATTGCCCTAGCCCAGATAGCAGCGGCATCCTTTTTTTAAAGCGGCAAGCTTTAGAAAAAGATAAAGCGGATAGCTGGAATAGCTCCTCAAAAATACTATATTTACTTTTATAAAAAGTGTTAGTATGAAGTCGGTAGACCCAGAAGTTTCAGAGTAAAGGGAATCGTGAAACTTCCGGACAATGCAACCGAATTAAGAATACTGCTAACGACGCTGAAAAGAAGAAAAGCTAGTTGAAGTTGAGTGCCTTTCAAGACGTCATGTATGCCTACAACCGCTGTAGCGTGTTAACTGTTTTCAAGGCAATGACATCTCGAGGAAAGACAGCTTAATTCGGGAAGTTTTCAAGGAATTCAATCCGCGCGACGTGGAAGTATTCGTGTGGTTATTGCACCATTATTTTTTGAGTAAAGTGTTTTCCACTAGCATCGTTGATCGCTACAATATAAACCGAAGATTTTTGTAAAGGCTGGATGTTAATCGAAGAAACAGATGGGTCGATAGTAACCGATTTGCGTTCTACAACAACTCCGTTTAAAGCTATAATTTGTAAGGTAGCATTGTCTAAAGTAACACTGGATTTAAGGTTTAGAACTCCATTTTTTGCGTCTTGACCACTAATAGTGATTGTGTTCGAAGCATTAAATGGGGTAGTGCTCAAGGGAACGAAAAATAAATCAGCCCAAGTTCTAGCGACACTCACCAAACCAGCGTGTCCGGTTGGCATACCATTTGTCCAGTTTTGACGGAAGGACAAACGGTCTAAACTTCCACTTTGATCCAAACCAACATTATTAGTGATTGTTGCAAAAGCTGGCTCGCCATTAGCATAAACGGGATCGACGTAAACGGCAATTGCATCGTCACTAGTGCCCGCACCTTGGGCATATTTTACTACAATAAGATGGTCTTGGTTGTAGCTGTATGCATTGGGGGTGAAATTAATTTGGTTTCCGTTTGCACCCTTGCATACCCCTAAGAAAAAGGCATTAGGAGCGTTAGTAGCATATAGGCGGAACGAAGTAATTAAGTTGTTGCCACTCATTACTCTAAAAAAATCACTATTGTTGTTGGCTAAAGTGTTGCTTAAATTTAAAACAAAACTCACATACAAATTACCTGAAGTTACGGCTGGGAAACCGGTACCACAACCATCGGCATCGGCATGAATTTCAATAGAATTGGTACTAGCGCCATAGTTCAAATAACTTATAGGTGTAGCAATGACCTTGATATTAGCAGGAATAGCCCCTGTCGCGGCTCCCAAACCACCAATATTGGAGGAGTTGTGTGTCCAGGCTCCTTGACCATCTAAGTTCACTCCAGAGAAATACGACGCGAAGTCGTCTTGAAAAATGTTTTGAGCGTAATGGGTACCATAGCTAAACAGCACCAGTAGGAGTAATATTCTTTTCATCTTGTGATAAATTTGTTTAGTTACCGCAAAGGTAAAATAAAATTGATTATTTAAGATTTGTTTACTAGTTAAAATAAATAGGTAGCTTACTTTTGCCAAAAAATAACAATTTTGACTTTCTCACAATACACCAAAGAATTCTCTTATAACTTTAAATTAGCCTATCCCGTCATTTTAGGAATGCTCGGACATACTCTAATTGGTATTGTCGACAACCTCATGGTCGGAAATTTAGGTTCGACAGAATTGGCGGCGGTGTCGTTAGGAAATAGTTTTATTTTTATCGGGATGTCTTTAGGAATAGGTTTTTCAACGGCCATTACGCCCATAATTGCCGAGGCCGATGCCGAACAAGACCCTTCCAAAATACGGTCTGCTTTTCACCACGGAGTTTTCTTGTGTACGATCATTGGATTGGCTTTGTTTGTGGCTATTGTCTTGGCCAAACCCTTAATGCTTTTGATGCATCAACCCCCAGCCGTAGTAGCATTGGCCGCTCCCTATATTGATTGGGTAGCATTTTCTTTAATTCCTGTGATCATTTACCAAGGCTACAAACAATTTGCCGATGGCTTGTCGAAAACAAAATACTCCATGTATGCCATCTTCTTAACCAATGTCGTACACATTTTCTTTAACTACGTTTTGATATATGGAGTTTGGTTTTTCCCGAAGTTAGGCATCATCGGAGCCGCTTTAGGGACAGTTATTTCTAGAATCATGATGGTGGTGTTCATGCATTATTTGCTGAAATACAACCCCGACTTAAAAACGTTTTTCACCAGATTTAGCTTTAGACAAATACGAAAATCGATGCTGAAGAAAATAATTAATCTCGGTTTACCTTCGGCGATGCAAATGTTATTTGAAGTGACCTTATTCACTGCTGCTATTTGGCTTTCCGGTTCTATTGGGAAGACGAGTCAAGCGGCGAATCAAATTGCGTTGACTTTTGCAACTACTACCTTTATGTTTGCGATGGGGATGAGTGTGACGGCCATGATTCGGGTAAGCAACCAAAAGGGCTTGAACGATTATAAGAACCTTATTACCGTGGCACATTCTATCTTTTTGTTGACGATTATTTTCGAAATTATTTTCGGAATTATATTTCTAATCTTCCACAATTTTCTCCCGCATTTGTTCTTAAATATGAGCGATTCGATGCAAACTTTAGACAATACCGAAGTCATCGCCATCGCTTCCAAATTGTTGATTGTAGCCGCATTTTTTCAAATCTCGGATGGTATTCAAGTCGTAGTTCTGGGTGCTTTAAGAGGATTGCAAGATGTAAAAGTGCCCATGTACATCACTTTCGTAGCTTATTGGATTATTGGTTTTCCCATATCGCTATATTTGGGTATTTTTACGGAGCTGAAAGCTACCGGAATTTGGATCGGACTTTTAGCCGGTTTAACATCGGCCGCTTTATTTTTGTATATTCGCTTTGCGCGATTGACACGGAAATTAGTACTTACCCACCATCAAGAGTAAATTTAATCGGAGGGAACGGTAACTTTTAAAGTGTTTGCCCGTATAAAAACCACATTTAAACCAATTCAAAATGATACTATTCATTATTTTAGGAGCTATTTTATTATTTGCTAGTTTTACACTGAAAGCCAACGCCAACCCACTAGCTAGATTGGCACAACCCTTAAAATTTCTCGGTTTTATTATCATTCTACTGGGATTGTCCTCGTCGATGTTCAAACAAATCGATGCCGGTAAAGTCGGCGTGCAATCCTTATATGGTAGCGTGGAACCTGAGGTTTTGCAGAGTGGACTGCACGTCATTAATCCGTTGCTTGACGTAACTGATTTCGACATTCAAACCCAAAACTACACCATGTCGGCCGTGCATAGCGAAGGCGCACAAGAAGGCGATGATGCTATTCGCGTCTTGTCGAATGACGGACTGGAAGTGGTCATCGATTTGACGGTATTGTACCGCATTGTTCCCGAATCGGCACCAAAGATTTTCAAACAAATTGGGGTGAACTATACCGATAAAATTGTTCGTCCGGTAACTAGAACCCGTATTCGAGACAACGCTGTTTATTATGATGCTGTTGCTTTGTACTCTACGAAAAGAAACGAGTTTCAACAACGTATTTTCAAAACGATTGAAGCCGATTTTAAAGCACGCGGTTTGGTTTTAGAACAATTGCTAATTCGGAACATCAACTTGCCGACATCGGTAAAAGCCTCGATTGAAAGTAAAATCAATGCCGAGCAAGATGCGCAAAAAATGACGTTCGTACTTCAAAAAGAAAAACAAGAAGCCGAAAGAAAACGCGTAGAAGCCCAAGGGATAGCCGATTATCAAAAAATTATCTCTATGGGATTAACCGATAAACAATTGCAATACGAACAAATAAAAGCCCAAAAAGAACTGGCCGCTTCCCCAAATTCTAAAATTATTTTTATGAATGGAAAAAGCGCTCCGGTTATCTTATCAGATAAATAAAAACAAAAGAAGGTTGTCGGTTGTCCATTACTAACAACCAACAAATGCTAACCGACAACCGATAATTGACAACGCACAACTCAAAAATATGGAATTACCAAAATTTTTACTAGGAGACAATACTGATTTTCCCGAAGACATTTTCATTATTCATCTAGATTACCCTCGATTTATCATCAATTTAAAAGACGATGAGGTCGAATTTTTAGAAGAAGCCGAAGATTTAGACGAAGGCGAACTGAACGCTGAGATGGAAGGCTTGTTGGTTTTGGTCAACGAATTCTACGATCGCGAAGTTGCTCGCTACGAGGAATAGGGAAGAGTTTTCGATAAACTACAAGAGTAGGTTTGCTATCATGGCAAGCCTTTTTTGTTTTGGTGAAGTGGTTTGCAATCGATTTACCAAATCTGCTGAAACGTAACCCCATTCATTTTTTTTTTTCCAACTCTTTCGAAGGAATGCAAACAACATTTAATTTGGTCTTGTTCTTTTATTTAAAATAAGAATTCAATAAAAGTTGCGCCGCAGCAAACGGAGAAATAGTGCCTTCGCGTACTTCCTTCTTTGTAGCTTCAAGGGTTTTGACAATTTCGAGATCGTGGTAAAAACGGCTTTTCAACTGTTCGTCAATCGTTTCCATCATCCAAAATTGATTTTGCTCTTTTCGTTTTTCAAAGAAATAAGTATTGTTTTTCGTTAAGTCGACGAACTTCACAATCGTATCCCAAACTTCGGAAACGCCAGAGCCTGTAATTGAGCTACAGGTCGAAGTAGTGGGTGTCCATCCCGATTTTTTAGCCGGAAACAAATGCAACGCACTATGAAAAGCCACTTTCGCCAAATTCGCGTTCCTAATGTTGTCCCCGTCGGCTTTATTGATCACAATCGCATCGGCCATTTCCATAATCCCGCGTTTGATGCCCTGCAATTCATCTCCTGCACCAGAAATCTTCAACAACAAAAAGAAATCAACCATGCTATGCACGGCAGTTTCACTTTGTCCGACCCCGACAGTTTCAATAATGATGGTGTCGTATCCAGCGGCTTCACAAAGGGTAATGGTTTCTCGGGTTTTGCGAGCCACACCACCCAAGGTTTCGCCCGAGGCCGAAGGTCTAATATAAGCATTCGGATCTTTCACCAATTCCTCCATTCGGGTTTTGTCGCCCAAAATACTTCCGTGAGAAATGGTGCTGCTAGGATCTACTGCCAAAACGGCTACTTTTCTTCCCAATCCCGTCAAATATTTTCCGAAAGCTTCAATAAAAGTGCTTTTACCAACGCCGGGAACCCCCGTAATTCCAATTCGAATGGATTGATTCGCATACGGCAAACAAGCGGTAATTACCTCATTAGCTTTAGCGAGATGCCCTACGTTTGTGCTTTCAACTAAGGTAATTGCCCGACTCAAAACGGTAGTATTCCCAGCCAGGATGCCCGTCACTAATTCAGAAGCGGAAGGTTGTACTTTGCGAAATTTTTGCACCGTAGCAATAGCCTTAGGACTAAAGCTTTCTGGAGGTGAAATTCCCTCTTTTTCTTGAAGTGCCGATGTTTTTTTGGAGTTGCTCAAAAGATAAACATTTGGGTAAATTTACTAAAATAATCATGACCTGTTGGTGTGAAGTAGTTATTTTTTATAGTAGCTTTACCATATAAAATCTTGTTTTTGTATTTTTTAGCGTTCCTTTGCAAAAAAATAAACCACTATCGAATGGATAGTTTTATCTTATTATTCTTGTGTTTGCTTTTGGGTTACGGCTTGCAGTTTGTAGCTGCATTTCCTAAAAACGCCAGTCTTACCTTAAATCAATTCGTTATTTATATTTCTTTGCCAGCCTTGGCCTTGTTTTATATTCCAAAAATCCAAATCAACGCCCAACTGTTGTATCCTTTAGGAATTGCATGGCTTGGATTTCTATTCTCCTTTTTGTTTTTTTATAGTATAGGAAAGCGATTCCATTGGTCGAACAAACTCATTGGCTGTTTAACCATTACGGCGGGTTTGGGCAATACTTCCTTTGTAGGCTTCCCGATTATTCAAGCACTTTATGGTGAGGAAGGTTTAAAAACTGCCATCATTGTTGATCAACCTGGGTCCTTTGTGGTCATGGCTACTCTTGGGGTTATTACTGCCACCGTTTTTTCAAAAGGACAAACCAAAGCCAAAGACATCGTCACAAAAATTCTATTCTTTCCACCTTTTGTAGCCTTTTTCTTTGCAACGATTTTAAACGTTTTTAATTCCGATTTTATGCCGGATCTCCAACCCGTTTTCCAAAAATTAGGAGCAACCGTAACTCCGATTGCTCTCGTATCCGTAGGCTTGCAATTAAAAATTGATAGACAAAGTCAGCATTGGCGCTTTCTAAGTTTGGGATTGTTTTTCAAACTCTTTTTAACACCGGCACTTTTCATTGTGCTGTATAAAGTACTACTACATGGAAAAGGACTAACCGTCGATGTTTCGATTATGGAAGCCGCAATGGCTCCCATGATTACCGGAACCATTTTAGCTAGCACTTACGGATTAAAACCCAAATTAAGCAACATGATGGTCGGAATCGGGATTCCCCTTTCGTTTATTACATTGGTGTTTTGGTATTTTATTTTAAAATTTATATAGATGCAAACAAAGAATCCTACTTCCGATTTAGCCCAAAAAACGCTATTCTCTGTTCTCTTTGCCATCAGTTTTGCACATTTACTGAACGATCTGATTCAGGCGATTATTCCGGCAGTCTATCCCATTTTAAAACAAAATTACGGACTCTCATTTTCTCAAATCGGATTAATCACCTTCACATTTCAGTTGACGGCTTCCATTTTTCAACCGTTTGTAGGCTATTATACCGACAAACATCCGCAACCGTTTTCTCAAATTTACGGCATGTTGTTCTCAATGGCAGGTATTGTTTCGCTGTCGTTTGCTGATAATTTCTACTGGATTCTGCTTTCGGTATGTTTAATCGGAACCGGTTCTGCCATTTTTCATCCCGAATCGGCAAGGATTTCCAACCTAGCCTCCGGCGGAAAACGGGGTTTAGCTCAATCGATTTTTCAAGTGGGAGGCAATTTTGGGACAGCATTAGGACCGTTGTTGGTAGCCTTAATCGTAGTGCCTAATTCTCAAAAATTCATTCTTTGGTTTGTCCTCGCTGCTGTGATTGCAATTGGAATCATCAGTAAAATTGCCTTTTGGTACCGCGATCATCTCGTCTTCCGAAAGCACAAAGACATGGCGTTTGTCGATTTTCACAACCTATCAAAACTGCGCGTTAAATTCGCCATTGCCATACTATTGATTGTCATCTTCTCCAAGTTTTTTTATTCGGCTAGTTTGTCTACCTATTACACTTTTTATGTGATGGATAAATTTCACCTTTCCATTCAACAGGCGCAATTTCATTTATTCATTTACCTAATTGCCTATGCCATCGGAACCATTATGGGCGGTCCTTTAGGAGATAAGTTCGGACGCAAATACATCATCTGGTTTTCCGTTTTCGGAGCCACACCGTTCGCGCTGCTGTTGCCTTATGTGAATTTATTTTGGACCGACGTCTTGATGATCATCATCGGCATGATTATCTCATCAGCTTTTCCTGCGATCATCGTATACGCTCAGGAATTGATCCCGAAAAAACTCGGAATGATCTCTGGACTTTTTTACGGTTTCGCGTTCGGAATGGGAGCATTGGGCTCAGCATTGCTTGGGGTTTTGGCCGATCACACCTCCATTCAGTACGTCTATCACATTTGTTCATTCTTACCCATTATTGGTGTCATTTGCTACTTTTTGCCGAATTTGAAGAAGAAATAGGAGCTTTTCCCAGCTATCCGTTCAATATTTTTTCTTTTAAAGAAAAAACCAAAATGATTTCCACTGCACACGAGCGAAGCGAACTGGCGAAGCAATCTGGGCTAGGGGAACTCGTTTTTATTTGCGAATCTGTTTTCAAAATACTACTTTCACACTTCCAAAGGAATCCAAAATGAACGTCCAAATTACACCCGAAATCCATTCGAAATTGTCAGCAATTGTTGGTGAAAACTACCTTTTTTCCGATCAAGAAACCCGTAACGAATACGGGCGCGACGAAACCGAAGATTACGTTTTCCCACCCGCTATAGTGCTAAAACCAGGAACGCCACAAGAGATTGCAGCCATCTTAAAGGTGGCTAACGACTATAACATTCCGGTAACACCAATCGGCGCTAGAACCGGATTAAGCGGAGGCGCTTTATCACTCTACCAAGGAATAGGGTTGTCTATGGAACGCTTCAACAAAATTCTAAAGATCGACGAGCAAAATTTACAAGTCATCCTAGAACCCGCTGTCATTACCCAAGTTTTGCGGGAAGCAGTGGCTGAAAAAGACTTGTTTTATCCGCCTGATCCGAGCAGTCAAGGCAGTTGTTGGATAGGAGGGAACGTCGCCGAAAATGCCGGTGGCGCTAGAGCCGTGAAATACGGAGTCACCAAAGATTATGTGTTGAACTTAGAAGTGGTGTTGCCCAATGGCGAAATCATTTGGACCGGTGCCAATACGCTAAAAAACTCTACCGGATATAATTTGACACAATTAATGGTCGGCAGCGAAGGAACGCTCGGTATTATAACCAAAATAGTAATGAAGTTATTGCCGAAAACTACACACAACGTTTTGATGCTGGTTCCATTTTACCAAGCGCATGAAGCGTGCGAAGCGGTATCGGCGATCTTCAGAGCCGGAATTGTACCCAGCGCTTTAGAGTTTATGGAACGTGACGCGATTGATTGGAGTTTGAAATTCGTTGCCGGTTTAAACGTGACCGTGGCGCCCGATATACAAGCGCACTTGCTCATTGAAGTGGATGGGAATTATCCCGATATTCTTTTTCAAGAAGCCGAGAAAATCATGGCAGTCGTTGAAAAATTTCAAATCGACGAAGTGCTTTTCGCCGATACCGAAGATCAGAAAAATGCGTTGTGGAAAATGCGCCGTTCTGTGGCAGAAGCCGTGAAAGCAAATTCGATTTATAAAGAAGAAGATACGGTAGTGCCACGATATGAATTGCCGAAATTACTTGCGGGCATCAAAGCTATCGGCACTAAATATGGTTTTCAATCGGTGTGTTACGGTCATGCTGGCGATGGGAACTTGCACGTGAATATTATTAAAGGAACCATGACTGATGATAATTGGAAAACCGAAGTGACCAAAGGCATTCGAGAAATTTTCGAATTAACGGTGTCGCTCAAGGGAACATTATCGGGAGAACATGGCATCGGCTATGTTCAAAAAAACTATATGGATATAGCTTTTGATACCACACAATTGAACTTAATGAAAGGAATCAAAGCTGTTTTTGACCCGAATGGTATTTTGAATCCAGGCAAAATTTTCCCAGATATACTTTAAACGCAAAGAGCGGTAAGAAATACAAAAGTTTTGCATTTGCTTAGCGCTCTTTGCGTAAAACATCGTGAATGTCGCGGTTAAAACTAATCTCTTTTAGGACTATTTTTCTTAGCTCGTTTTTCTTCTTTCTTTTCCTTGGCCGTTTTTAACGGTTCCTTTTTTACCGTTTTCTTCGCATCTTGACTTTTTGCCATGAGTTCTTTATTTTTAAAGTTGGTTATATCGGACTAAAGATAAAATTTTAAATTCAATTCGCTTAAAGTCCCAATTCTTTTTTCACAGTAATATCAAAAGTGGTGTCGAAAAATTGGCGTTGCACTTCGTCGTCTAAATTGTAAAACTTCCAGTAGCCACTAGTAGTTTCGTCGCTTATGGCGATAAGCTTAGAGATTCGTCTTACATTAAAACTATTTCGTTTGGGCTCAAAAGTGACGTCTTGGGTTTGATTCTTTTTTCGCAATTCGGTTACTTTTTCGGCGGCGATAGTGGGGTTCAATTTGTTTTCAAAAAAATAACGAACGGGATTTTTATAGGAAACGACCACAAAAGAACGGTTGGC
>CALPUN020000032.1 GCA_943326765.2 Bifidobacterium breve
AAATCATCGACATTTTCAATGATGATGCCACACTAAATAGCTTCGGATTGCACTATCAAGGACAAGATCGCTTTGTAGTTCGCGAAGCCATCGCCAAGGAATTGGAAACAATTGGTGCTTTAGCTAAAACCGAAACCCATTTGAACAAAGTGGGAACTTCCGAAAGAACCAAGGCCATAATTGAACCTCGTTTGTCAGACCAATGGTTTTTAAAAATGGAAGGTTTGGTAAAACCTGCCATCAAAGCCGTTTTGGAAACAGAGGAAATTAAATTGTATCCAAAAAAGTTCGACAATACCTACCGCCACTGGTTGGAAAACATCCGCGATTGGAATATTTCCCGGCAATTGTGGTGGGGCCAACAAATTCCAGCGTATTTCTACGGCGACGGCAAAGAAGATTTCGTAGTGGCCGAATCTATAGAAGAAGCGTTGGTTTTAGCACAACAAAGAACCAATAACCCACAATTGACAACCGCCAACTTAACGCAAGATGTAGATGCTTTAGATACGTGGTTTTCGTCGTGGTTGTGGCCAATGGCTGTATTTGGTGGCATCATGGATCCTGAAAGTGAAGACTTTAACTATTATTACCCAACCAACGACTTGGTAACAGGACCGGATATTTTGTTCTTTTGGGTGGCGAGAATGATTATTGCAGGATACGAATACACGGGAAAAAAACCATTTACCAATGTTTATTTAACTGGATTGGTTCGCGATAAGAATCGTCGTAAGATGTCAAAATCATTAGGAAATTCGCCTGATCCGTTAGGACTTATCGAAAAATTTGGAGCCGATGGTGTTCGTGTCGGATTGTTATTAAGTGCTTCCGCCGGAAACGATATTATGTTTGATGAAGAATTGTGCAACCAAGGAAAAGCATTTTCTAATAAAATATGGAATGCTTTCCGACTGATAAAAGGATGGGAAGTATCGAATGCTATTCCGCAACCCGAATCATCAAAAGTAGCTATCGAATGGTATGAAGCCAAAGTGCAACAAACCTTACTAGAAATCGAAGACCATTTCGAAAAATACAGAATATCGGATGCGCTGATGGCGATTTATAAATTGGTTTGGGATGATTTCTGCTCGTGGTTTCTTGAAATGATAAAACCGGCCTACCAGCAACCCATCGATCAAGTAACTTTTGATAAAGCGATTGCAATGATGGAGAACAATTTGAAATTACTGCATCCGTTCATGCCGTTTTTAACGGAAGAAATTTGGCAACACATCGCAGCTAGAACACCAGAAGAAGCATTAATTGTGGCTACTTGGCCTGAATCGAAACCCTTTAACGCAAGTTGGATTGTTGATTTTGAAAACACTATTGAAGTAATATCTGGAATTAGAACCATTCGAAAAGAGAAAAACATTCCGTTTAAAGAAACCATCGAGATGAAAGTTGTGAATCACGACGCCGTGACTACTTATTTTGATTCGGTAATTGTAAAATTAGGAAACATAACTTCTTATGACTATGTTTCGGATAAAGTAGCAGGAGCATTATCGTTTAGAGTAAAATCCAACGAATATTTTATTCCAATTTCAGGCGCTATCAATGTGGAAGAAGAAATTGCCAAATTGACTGAAGAACTAAAATACACACAAGGATTTTTAAAATCGGTAGAATCCAAACTATCCAACGAAAAATTTGTAAGCGGTGCCCCCGAAAAAGTGTTGGCTATGGAACGGCAAAAACAAGCGGATGCCCTAGCAAAAATCGCAACCATCGAGCAAAGTTTAGCTGGTTTGAACTAAAAAAATATCCCATTCGCGAAGTGAATGGGATTTTTTAATTATTTTTTCTTGATGGCTTCTTCGTATTTCTCGTTGACTTTTCCCCAATGAATCACTTTAAAAAAAGCATCCACATACCTTTTTCGTTTGTATTGATAGTTCAAGTAATAAGCGTGTTCCCATAGGTCTAGCGCCAAAATAGGAGTACCTTTAATGACCGCATTCGACATCAATGGATTGTCTTGATTCGCCGTATTGGTAATTTGTAATTTCCCATTACTGTCTGTCACCAACCAAGCCCAGCCCGATCCAAATTGTTTGGCAGCGGCGTCTTCAAATTGGGTTTTAAATGCGGTAAAAGAACCAAAATCTCTTGCAATTGCTAATGCCAAGGTGTCTTTCGGTTGTCCCCCTGATTTTGCAGCCATGCATTCCCAAAACAACGTGTGATTGTAAAAACCGCCAGCGTTGTTTCTTAAATCGGCATTGCTAATGTCTAGTTTTTTAAGGACCTCTTCAATTGGCAATTTCTCCAATTCGCTACCAGCTATGACTTTATTGAGATTGTTTGTATAAGTTAAATAATGTTTAGAATAGTGCAACTCCATAGTTAGCGCATCAATATTCGGAGTTAAAGCATCATAGCTATAAGGAAGGGCAATCATTTGAAACGTTCCGTCTTCGGCTTTTACATCTTCAGGATTGCCTATAATCATTTTATCTTCTTTGGAAGGCAAAGGAACTTCCACTACTTCGGTCAGCTTTTTTTTATTACAGGAAACCATCACAAGCAGGGTTAAGCTCATGCATATAAGGTGTCTTTTTCTCATAAAAATATTATTTTTTGACTAGCGAAAGAATCGCTTCTATATACAATTCTTTGGCTTCATCTGAAGTAAGGTGACTGATTTGCATCCAAGCATTGGTTTTAAAAGCATCACGCAAATGATAGGTAGCTGTTTTCGAAGTATCTAAAGTCCCAAAAGTAGCTTGCTTGTAAAAGGCATACAAGCGCAATTGCACATCTTGAGGCAACGACGATTGTGTCATTTCGTCTGCAATGGCAACCGCTTCTTCAAATCGGGTATTTAAATCTTTTAGTGTCATTAGGATTTAATAGCAACAATGGTTTTTCCGCCTACTGCTGTTTCATTAAGTTTCACATTAATTTCAGTACCCAAAGGTAAAAACAAATCTACACGAGAACCAAATTTTATGAATCCGGCATCTGTACCTTGAATCACTTGCATTCCTTCTTCAGCATAATTCACAATACGTCGGGCTAAAGCACCAGCAATTTGACGGTATAATATTTCCCCAAAAACACGATTTTCTACAACAACAGTTGTGCGTTCATTTTCAGTACTGGCTTTTGGATGCCAAGCTACCAAATATTTACCAGGATGGTATTTGCTAAAATTGATTTTACCATTTACGGGATATCGAGTTACATGCACATTGATAGGCGACATAAATATGGATACTTGTAAACGATTGTCTTTAAAATACTCACTTTCAAAGACTTCTTCAATCACAACTACTTTTCCATCGACAGGTGCAATGATATGGTTGTCATTTATAGTAACGTCTCTTTTTGGGTTTCTAAAGAATTGTAAAATCAGAATTAGAAAGAGTAAAATGAAAATTTCGATCGCTTTTTTAAGCCAAAAAAGGGTTATAAAATGATCGGTTACTAGCAAAAAAACTACGGTTAATGTTGTAGAAATAAGAATAATTTTTCCACCTTCTTTATGAAACATAAGCTATGATTTGATAAAACAAAAATACAAAAGGTCCGACAAATATAATACTATCCAAGCGATCTAAAATACCTCCATGTCCGGGCATTATCTTTCCACTGTCTTTTACGTTGGCTAATCGCTTTAATTTGGATTCGACTAAGTCGCCAATGGTTCCAAAAACACCTACTATAGTGGCAATTATGACCCAATAAATAATAGGTTGCTGAATAAAATAATAAGCAATCAGAATACTAAAAAGCATGGAAAACACAACACCACCTACAAATCCTTCCATGGTTTTTTTGGGTGAAATCCGCTCAAATAATTTATGTTTACCGATTGTTTTCCCTACAACATATGCCATGGTATCGTTAATCCAAATCAAAACAAAAATACTGATAATAATCGATGGAGTAAATATTCCGGTAGCATAGGGAAGTTTAGTAATGAGAATCACGGGAAAGATAATGTATCCTAATAAATAGATATATTTAGAAGCGGAATCTACTTTATTTTGACCCTTTCCGAACAATAATACCATTGCTTTTACTGCGGTAAAGAGAGAAATGATTAAAAGAAGCAAATCAATTTCCCGGGTGCTATTGAAATAGGAAAACCAAAAATAAGTTAGTGCGGCAATACCCAATGGTATTATTTTTTGAAGTTGTACCAAATCGCAAAATTCTAAAACCAATAACAACAGTAAAGCGCCAAAAAGAAGTAAAAAACTGTTGGAGTATAAAGTGGCTGAAATTAAAATAACGATATATACAATTCCAGATAATGTTCTCGTGAGAGTTTCATTCATCTTAAAGGTCTTCTAAAAGAAGTAAATATAAATTTTTGGCAGCACTACCATATTGAAGAAAGTCTTCTTCTTTGGCTTTTTCAAAATATTTTATGGTAGTAATATTGGTAGGATAATCTTTATCGTATTTCTTTTTGATAGCCCGCAGTCCGTCACTTTTACTTTCTAAAATTTGACTTGTAGTAGCGATGATTACCATATTCATAGGCAAATCATTGGGCTTGTTTTGTTTGATTTGATTCGATGAAAACAGAATAGAACCTTCATCAGCAATTAAGTTTTCACAACTGGCCAGCAGAAATTTTGGATTCGTTGGTTTTTTATAGGCCAATTTGTTTTCGTCCAACATACTGAAAAGTTTGGGTTCGAAGCAAACCACTTCCGATTCAAACCAATCGTTTTCTTCTAGAATATGTTCAAAATTATCTTTGACTTCGGTTAGATTTTCACAATACAAAAACTTTCCGCCGTTCTTTTTAAAATTGAAAGTAAACTTTTCATCGGCAGGTGCTGATAGGTGCGCTTGTTGAGCATTGAACTCACTTTGCTTTTCCTCTTCGGAGGAATCAGTACTAGAACCAAAAATTTTTCTAAAAAGACTCATATGGTGTATTGAAGTGATTAAAATAATTTGGAAAACATCCAAAGATAAAAAAATCTTAATTCAAATGTAATTTTGAATTAAGATTTTTTAAAAATTACCTACAATCCCTTAGGGATTATAAATCGGTTGCTTCTTGCAAATTCTTATCGAAATTTCGTTTGCCAAAAATAGCTTCCAAATCGTCTTTAAAAATCACTTCTTTTTCTATCAGAATATCAGCTAGTTGGTTCAATTTATCTTTGTTTTCTTCTAGAATTTGGATCGCTCTTTCGTATTGACTTTCTATCAATGAAGAGATTTCTTTGTCGATAATCATAGCCGTATCTTCAGAATATGGTTTAGAAAAATTGTATTCGCTTTGGCCTGAAGAATCATAATAGGTTACATTTCCAATCTTATCATTCAATCCATAAATAGTGACCATAGCTCTCGCTTGTTTGGTTACTTTTTCCAAATCACTCAAAGCCCCAGTTGAAATTCTGTTGAACGTTACTTTTTCAGCAGCTCTACCACCCATCGTTGCACACATTTCATCAAGCATTTGATCCGGGCGAACGATTAATCGTTCTTCTGGCAAATACCACGCAGCACCTAAACTTTGTCCGCGAGGAACAATCGTCACTTTTACTAATGGGGCGGCATGTTCTAACATCCAACTTACGGTTGCATGTCCCGCTTCGTGAATGGCAATAGCTTTCTTTTCGTCAGGAGTAACAATTTTGTTTTTCTTTTCTAGTCCACCCACAATTCGATCTACAGCATCGAGGAAATCCTGTTTGTCTACTGCGGTTTTGTTGTTTCTAGCGGCAATTAAAGCGGCCTCATTACAAACGTTAGCAATATCAGCTCCTGAAAAACCAGGTGTTTGTTTGGCTAGAAAATCGGTATCTAAGTTCTCCACTTTTTTCAAAGGTGTCAAATGCACTTCAAAAATTTCTTTTCGTTCCCGAATGTCAGGTAAATCAACGAAAATTTGACGGTCGAAACGTCCGGCACGCATCAACGCTTTATCTAATACATCAGCTCTATTGGTAGCCGCTAAAACGATTACATTAGAATTGGTTCCGAAACCATCCATTTCCGTTAGCAATTGATTTAGGGTGTTTTCGCGTTCGTCATTCCCACCTGAAAAGTTATTTTTACCACGAGCTCTTCCGACAGCGTCAATTTCGTCAATGAAGATAATGGCAGGTGATTTTTCTTTGGCTTGTTTGAATAGATCGCGAACACGAGAAGCCCCAACACCAACAAACATTTCCACAAAATCAGATCCAGATAACGAGAAGAAGGGTACTTTAGCTTCACCAGCAACGGCTTTGGCTAACAATGTTTTTCCGGTTCCTGGCGGGCCAACTAAAAGAGCTCCTTTTGGAATTTTACCTCCCAAATTAGTATATTTTTCGGGGTTCTTTAAGAACTCTACAATTTCTTGAATTTCTTCTTTAGCACCCTCTAAACCAGCCACATCTTTAAATGTAGTTGTGATATCGGTTTTTTCGTCAAATAATTTGGCTTTAGATTTCCCAATATTAAAGATTTGACCCCCACCACCAGCACCACCACCGCTCATTCGGCGCATGATAAATATCCACAAGCCTACTATGATTAGGATGGGAAGTAAACTAATTAAGATGTCAGACCAATTATTTTTTGGCAGGAAGTTATAGTCTTTTAATTTGCCTTCCGCTACGGCTGTTTCTAGTTTTTTTTGAAAAATTTCGTCATTTCCAATATCAAAAACATAGTGCGGTCCTTTGATGTTAGGGCGGTTCAATAAATCTTTTGCTACCCCTTTGTACATTGGCTTTGCAAGTGCTTCTTTTGTCAAATAAACTTCAGCTTCGGTTTTATTGTAGACAATTACTTTTTGAACATCTCCGTTTTCCAAGTAAGTATTGAATTTAGAAGAACTGGTTTTGGCAACTTCTTGAAAGCTGGATCCACCAGTGGCATAACTAATGCCTAAAAAAATCAAGATGATGAGTCCATACATCAGCCATGGACTAATTTTTATTTTATTCGGATTCGGTTTGTTATCGTTGGCCATTTTTTTTTAGTATTTGTTTTCGATAGTTGTGATTTTGGCATCGCCCCAAAGGCTTTCTATATTATAATATTCGCGAATATGTTTTTGGAAAACGTGAACCACAATATTGACATAATCCATCAGTACCCATTCAGCATTGTCGGTTCCTTCAACATGCCAAGGCTTGTCTTTAATTGCTTTTGAAACTGTTTTTTGGATGGAGTTAACAATTGCGTTAACTTGGGTGTTTGAATTTCCGTTGCAGATGATGAAATAATCACAAGCCGAATTATCTATTTCTCTTAAATCTAAAATATCAATATCGTTTCCTTTTACTTCTTCAATTCCTTTGATGATGTTAGCCAGTAAAACATCATTATTACTTGTCTTTTTTGCCATTTATTATTTTGTATATGTTTGCAAAGTTATCATTTTTTGTGATTATTTTTGAACCTTAACATAAGATTAAATTCTGTTTCTTAAATCCATTCCATGAAGCTAGTCAAACTCGATGCCATAGATTCTACAAATGAGTTTCTAAAAGCACTCTCTATTCGAAAAGAAGTGGAGAATTTTACCGTAGTTAGTGCTGAAAATCAAACTCATGGCAAAGGTCAAATGGGTTCGGCTTGGTCTACAGAAACTGGTAAAAACTTAATAATGAGTGTCTTGGTTAAAGATTGCGTTGTTGACATTTCCCAATTGTTTCAATTGAATATTGTAGTTGCGCTCGCTGTTGTTGAAGCGGTACAAGAGTTGGAAATCCCCAATTTAAGTATCAAATGGCCTAACGACATTATGTCAGACACCAAAAAAATCGGAGGCATATTAATTGAAAACACAATCAAAAGCGACGGAACAATTCAATCTATTGTAGGAGTAGGACTAAATGTCAACCAAACTCATTTTGAAAATTTACCAAAAGCGTCTTCCTTAGCATTACTTTGCAATGCCTTTTTTGACAAAGAACTTCTTTTGGTTTCGATTGTTCAAAATTTGGAAAGCAAAGCAAAATATCTGAATACAAATGCTTTTGAATTTAAAAAAAGTTACGAAAAGTGGCTTTTTAAGAAAGGAATACCGATGCCTTTTGAAAATAAAAACGGGCGGCGTTTCATGGGTATAATTCAAGGGACTTCCTCCACTGGAAAATTAGAAATTTTATTGGAAGACGACACAACCAGCATTTTTGATATTAAGGAAGTGCAAATGCTGTATTGATTCAACTTGTATCAGGGCCAAACCGATTGCGGATTGCTTTGGTTTCAATACGATTAGAGCGTTGTCTAAAAAAAGGCCAAGATCTTTAGTCTCTTACAGCGTAAAATCCTCCCCCAAATAAAACTTGATTAAAGCGTTGTTGTATAGTAATTCGTATTTTGATTGAATTAACTCCGCTTGGGAATTGTTGAAATTATATTTGGTTAAGTTCAATTCACTAATGTTGATTTTACCCAATTCAAATTTCAAAACATCGGCTTCATAGCTTTTTTGGGAAAACTCAAAGGCAATTGAGGACGCATCATTCTTTTTAATCGAAGTTTTCGTATCGGTAATGGCCTTCAATACTTCTTTCGAAAGTTGGTTTTGGGCCATTTGAGTGTCCATTTTCGATTGTTTCAGTAGTAATTTATTTGTTTTAATTTTCGAGTAATTATCAAACTGACTGAAAATAGGAACCACTAGGCTAACTCTGAATATATTCACTTCATTGTTTCGAACTTGATCTTTTAAAGGAATAATTTCTTTTGAGGTAACCACAATATCGGTATTCGTATAATTGGAACCATATTGGTACAAGAAATTGATCGAGGGATATAACGGAGCTCTAGATAAAGCTAAAGTAGTTCTAGCTTTTTTCTCTTTTAACAAACTCATTTCGTACAATGGGTTAATAGCAATTGCTTTCTTAATTAAGGAGTAAGGATCTTCCTCTAAAGTAACATTTTTATCTAAATTTAGTATCGGTTTGATTAGCACAATTTCTTTTTCCAAAGGGGCGTTCATCAGCTGTTTCAAACTAATCATGTTGTCAGTCAAATGGTTTTGATTGGTCAACAAATTCATTTCTTCGGTTGCTTTTTGCGATTTCATTTTGAAGACTTCACTTTCCGGAATAACACCCGAATTGAATTTTAAAAGCGTTAATTCCAATTGCTTTTCACTCGATTTGATTTGTTCTTGATTGGCTACTACAATTTCCTGCAAGTACAAAATCGTAATAAATTTTTCCGCCAAACTAATCGTCACTTCATTCTCAATTTTTTTAACCGCGCTTTTACTTATTTTACGTTCTTCTTTGGCCAATTTTATGGAGTTCAAAGTAGAAAATCCGGAAAATAAATTGAAGGATGTATTGATATAACCTACAAAGTTCTTAATGTCTTGGTTTACAAAGACGTTGGTTTTAGGGTCAATTTCTCGACCCCATGAATTCTTGTTGTTCATGGTTCCATAAATGGAAGGCAACAAGTTTCCATAACTCGCTCTGTATTGAAACTTCGTAATTTGCTCATTGTTCAAGGCCCTTTGAATGTCTAAATTGTTTTTTAATGCCAAATCCAGACAGTCTTTATACGTCATCATGTCCTGTCCAAATGAAACATTGGAAACTACCAGTAATGCTAGGAATAAAATCTTTTTCATGAATTAGTTGACGTTGTTATCAATTTTGTTGAATAATTTTTTGACAATGTATTGAAACAATTGCATTCGTTCAATGATCACCTCGCCTTTGAGTTTGTATCCTGCTTTTAAAGTGATGTTCGGATTGTATTTTTGAATATTCGCCAGACAATAAAAGGTTTTGTCTACATCGGAAGGCGAAACATAAGTAATTTTTCCTTTGATAGCACCGTACCGATAGTAATTGTAGGCATCCAACTTCAAGTTAATTTCTTGCCCTTTTTTGATGTAAGCCAAATCTTTTTCGTCCAAAATAACTTTGGCATAAAACGCTTCTTTTTTAGGGGCAATGATGGTCAACAAGTCGCCTTTATTGATAATTTCAATATTTTGACGAGCATTGAAAAGATTGGAAATGGTTCCATGAATGGGAGAAATAATTACTAATTTTTTTAACTCATCTGAAATATAAGTTAGGTTGTAACTGCCATCTTTGATTTGGGTTTGCAATTCAACCAAATCTCTTTGATAGTTCTGAATTTCATTGTCTACATCAATAATACTGCGCTGTAAATCATTTTTTGAGCGTTTATAGTTGTTGTATAAATTTTCAAAATCGTAATTTTTGACACTGTAAGTCGATTTAATATCTACTTGCGATTTCTTATCGTCCAAGTTTTTATTTTTTGTATCGGTCATTTCATACCTAGAAATCGCTCCTTTGGCATATAACAAGGAATCGGTCTTAAATTTATCGGTAAGAATGGAGGTTTGTTGTGAAGACAAATTCAATTTGTTGTTCAAAGCACTGATTTCTGTTGCCGTTTTCTTGCGATCGGTTTTGTAAATTCCGGATTGAATGCGAAGTAATTGAATCAACGAATTTTTTCGGTCTACCGTGTTGGCAATCAAATTATTGATAATGTTGATTTTGTTTTCTTTCGAAGCAATATCAGCATTCAATACGTCGAAATCCGACTTTGTTTTTTTGTTTTCCAATACAAATAGCGTATCGCCTTTTTGTACTTCTTGACCTTCTTTTACCGCTACGCTTATGACTTTGACTTCATTAGGCGCATTAATTTTTAACTGTGGTGTGTCTGAGAAAATTTGACCTTCTTTAAAACTTACGGTATCGTTTAATCTTAGGGCAAAAATTAAGACTACAACAACAATCAAAAAGGCTACTAAAATCTTATGCAGTATTTTAATAAAATTGATCGATTTCGTGTTGTAATACGTAGAGTTCTCCATTGGTTATTTTGTATTTTTTTGAGAAGTTAATGTTTTTAATAGGTTCGTGGGAAATGATAATATAGGTTTTATCTTCGTCATTATTGATTAAAGATTCCACTTTATTCCTAGATTCGATATCCATTCCCGACAATACTTCGTCAAGAATAATGATTTCGGTTTCAGCAAATAAAGCCCGCAATAAAAGAATTTTTTTACGCTGTCCGGTAGAAAGGTTTTTACCATTTTCATTGATGATAAAATCCAAACCATCTTCTTTGGAGGCAATGAAATCGTAGAAGTTGATGTCTTTCGCTTTGTCTAAAATATCCGAAATCGATAGCTCTTTCCCCAAAGCGATGTTGCTGTAAATGCTATCATTGAAGAGAATGTCTTCATTGGTAACCAACAATATTTTTTCGCCCATTTTTTCATTATCGTAGAATTTTTTATCTCGATTGTTGATCAAAATAGAACCCGCATTCGGCAGATACAGCGTCGTTAGAATTTTGCTGAAGGTAGATTTTCCTGAACCATTTTGTCCTTCAATTTTTATTTTTTCCCCTTTTTTAATTTTTAAATTAATGTCTTTCAGCACCAATTCATTCGGCATATACCCGTAGTTGATGTTTTGAAATTCAATCTTATCAATCGTGAAATCTTTGATTCCTTTAGATGAACTAGCTTTAGTTTGCTCGTCAAAATCCAAGTATCGTTTTAGGATAACTTCATTTTCTTGCAAGGTCATGTTGTCGTCTAAGATTCCTTTTAGGGAAGAGAAAATTTTAGATGATAAAGCAATAAACGTTACGATTTGTCCCAAAGTAATGATTTGCGTTTCTATAGCCGATTTGGTCAAAAACACCATGATAATAACCGATGAAAAGATGATAATCAATGCTACTACAATTTTGTTGACCAAATCAACGTACCCGTTCCGAAGTTGGATTCTCAAATAGTCGTTGATGCTTGTATAGATTTTATTCGAATGAAAGCGTTCAATTTTGAAACTTTTTATCACTTGAATACCTTCTACTTTTTCCATCATTTTCGAGATGAAATCGGCTTTTCGGATATAACGCAAACGTTCGTTTTGTTTTAAATAAGGCGTAATAAATTTAAACCAAAAGACAAATAAAATCATGACCGCCAAAACGACCATCGTCAACATTTTATTGATGAAGAATAGAATGCACAAGGAATAAATAGAAACACTTAAGTCGACCAAAATCCCAGTAAAAAACTTCATAAAGAACGTTTTTAATTTCATGGAATCGCTCACACGTTCCATCAAATCTCCTTTTTTATAGGAATGAATGTAGGCTAGTGAAGAGTTGTTAATCTTTTCATCAAATGAAAACAGGAAGAAACGATCTAACGCATTTCCCAAATGCATGCTTACATAATTCTTATACAATGTCGTTGAAAGATCGAATACTTTGTAGATTCCCAAACCAATAGCAAACAAAATTAAAGTGTTCAAATTGTAAGTAGGCAAAACATTATCAATCAAAATTTGATTGGTGAATACGGCAATCTGGGCGGTGGTTGCAGAAAACAAAGCGGCAAAAATATAGATGTACCAAATGTTTTTATACTCGCCTAATTGCTTGAAGAGTTGCCAGTATAAACTTCCTTTGCTTTCTTCGGGATAGGTTGCCGTTGCTTCTTTTACTTCATTGGATTTGATTGTTAGAATTAAAGGGGAGTTGTTTTTTACTTTCCCTTTTTCTAATTCCAATGTTTTGAAATTGTTCGGTATGGTCGAAATTTCTTGATTTTTTAATAAATCGTGTAAGAAATTTTTCTCAGCGTCTTTACTTTTAAAACCAAAACTCTCTTTTAGATATTTGAAATAAACCAACTTGTTGTACAAAGAAGCAGGACCATTTTCGGTAATTACTTCCTGAATATTTATTTTGTATTCTTCCAATTCGGTAGAACAAATAGAAATAATTTTGTCTACAGTTTCGGCCAAATCCCAATCACTTTTGTTGTTGATGGCTTTGTTCTTAAGTTCCTGCAGTGATAATAGGTATTGGCTACCTTTATTTGGATCGTAGACTTTAAACTTTTTACCTTTGAGTTCATTCACGACCACATAGCGAGAACCATTTTTATGCTTTACCGGTAAAATGAATGGAAATATGGATTGAAAGTAAGCCTCGTTTCCTTCGATGTAATTGGCATCTAAAAGTTTGAAGCTGCCATCAAAACCATTGCTGTTAAAAAAATCTTTTAAGTCGGAAATTCGCGATCCTTTTTGATCTAACGGAATGTTTTCTTCAATATACTTCCGAGAAATGTTTTTCTCGAAAATATTAAAAACGGTCTTGATGGCGCTTATTCCGCAATCATTGTTTTTCAATTGTTGGTCAGTCTTTGGCATAGATTATGGGGATTTATCGTATCCAAATTATTGTATTAATTAAATGTTATCAGATAGTTAATTAAATAATTTAACAGCAATAGTACTGACAAAAAAGGGGAACCTCTAAAATTTTCTGTAACTAACCTGAAAACTCGATAAAATGCTGTTTTTTATTTTTGTACAGCGATGTTTTTTCATAAAAAAGCCCTTTAGTATTTTTTACTAAAGGGCTCTATTTCATTAAATTAATAGGATTATAACTTGGGCATATTTCCTGCTAAGGTTTCTAAGAATTTCCCAATCGGACCTTTGATCATCATGGCCATCATGGCATTAAATTCGCCTTCAAAAAAGAGTTGTACTTCGGAACTAGTTTCGGAACTAGAATCTATTTTGGCCGTTAAGGTGAACGGTAATTTATCACTCGCGGCCCCCAATATAATTTTATTTGGGGCTACTCTTTCTTTCATTTTAAGTTCAATTTCTGGCATTCCTTTTAAACCAAACACAAAGGAATCGGTACCCGTTACTTCAAATTTCGCAATGGATTCAGGCATTAGGGTTTCGAAATTTTTCACATCCGAAAGAGAATCAAACAATTGTTGAGCTGATTTTGCTACGGGTACTTTAGGGCTTTCTAAGTTCATCTTTTACTTTTCAATAGCACTCATTTTAATGCAAACAAGCGACCGTTATTTTTTGAATTATTTATTTTTGGAATTACACTTCAATTCCCCAAGAATCAGGAGCCAAACTCCATTCTTTCAATGTATATTGTTCTGATTCCGTGATGTATTTTTTAGCAACCGCTAAGTTCAGTAGGTGTTGATAATTACTCAAAGTGAATAAATCAACATGAGCATTTTTGAAATTTTCTTCTGAAATGGCAAATCCATAAGTAAAAATAGCAACCATTCCTTTAACGTTAGCACCTGCTTCTCGCAAAGCAGTGACGGCATGTAAACTACTATTTCCGGTGCTGATTAAATCTTCTACCACAACAACATTTTGTCCTTTTTGCAGAAAACCTTCCACTTGATTTTGACGTCCGTGTTTTTTGGGTTCTGGGCGAACATACACAAAAGGCAATCCCATGTATTCTGCCACCAACATTCCAATGCCGATAGCTCCTGTAGCCACGCCAGCAATGACATCTGGTTTTCCAAATTGTTTTTCAATGTTCTTAGAAAATTCTTCCCGAACATAATTTCTAATGGCTGGGAAGGACAAAACCATTCGATTATCACAATAGATAGGTGACTTCCAACCCGAAGCCCATGTAAAAGGATTTTTCGGATTCAATTTAATTGCATTTATTTGCAAAAGCAATTCTGCTGTTTTCTCGGCGGTGTCTTTATTAAAAATCATAAGTACAAATGTATAAAGTTTTTGTCAACGATAAACCTTTTTTCTTAACTAATCAAATCGTTAAAGAAACCGATTTCCAAATATTTCTTTTGGAAAGCATTGATATTGAACAACTTGTTATTAAGATGTTTAATAACAAAATTAAAAAATGTTATTTATATTATCCAGACGAGAAGGTAATTTTAAAAAAATTAAAAGAAAAAATTCCTGTTCAAAAAGCCAGTGGTGGATTAGTTTATAATGCCAAAGGCGAAGCGCTCTTTATTTTCAGAAATGGAAAATGGGATTTACCCAAAGGTGGCAAAGAGAAAAAAGAAAAAATGTCTTATGCCGGATTGCGGGAAGTAGAAGAGGAGACAGGTGTCGATAAATTGACAATTATCAAAAAACTTCAAAAAACGTATCATATTTTCAAACGCAATGGGGTATACAAACTCAAAATAACGCAATGGTATGAAATGAAATCGGATTTTGACGGTGTTCCGATAGCTCAGGTTGAGGAAGGAATAGAAAAAGTAGCTTGGTTAAGTCCGGAACAAATTCAGGAAGCACTTCTAAATTCCTACGAAAATATCAAATTATTATTCGAAAATGAAAAACGCCAACCTTAGGAGTTTTTTTATTTTAAACGCGAAGCAAGAAAGATTTACCTTTGCGGCATGAGAAATAATCCACATTCCAACAATCTACTGCTGAATTTAGGTATTGAAAGCCTGAATGAAATGCAAGAAACGGCACAAGAAACCATCCTTAAGGATGCTAATATCTTATTGCTGTCGCCAACAGGTTCTGGGAAAACACTAGCTTTTTTGTTGCCCATTTTTGAAATTTTACAACCTGAAATTCCAACCGTGCAATGTTTAATTCTCGTGCCTTCGCGAGAATTGGGTTTGCAAATTGAACAAGTTTGGAAAAAAATGGGAACGGATTATAAAGTGAATGTTTGCTATGGCGGGCATTCCTTAGAAACTGAAATTAAGAATTTAAGCAATCCACCTGCCGTATTAATTGGAACGCCGGGTAGAATTGCAGATCACTTGGATCGGAGTACTTTTAAACCCGAAACCATTCAAACCTTAGTGCTGGATGAATTTGATAAGTCGTTGCAACTGGGCTTCCACGAAGAAATGTCGTTTATTATCAGTCGGCTCCCAAAAGTGAACAAGCGCATCTTAGTCTCCGCTACTTCGGCGATTGAGATTCCAAAATATACTCGCGTTACGCATCCTACCGTTTTAGATTTTATTCCGGAACACCAAGAAACGACAAATTTGGCTTTGAAAATGGTAGTTTCGAAAGAGAAAGACAAAATCAATACGTTGTTTCATTTGATTTGTTCATTGAAATCAGAATCGGCATTAATCTTTTGCAACCATCGCGATGCTGCGGAACGCATTAGTGATGCTCTAACCGAGAAAGGAATTTTTTCTACCTATTATCATGGCGGAATGGATCAAGACGAACGGGAGCGCGCTCTTATTCAATTTCGAAATGGCAGCATTAGTTATTTAGTGACCACAGATTTGGCGGCACGGGGTTTGGATATTCCGGAAATGAAACACGTCATCCATTATCATTTACCCTCTAAAGAGGAGGAATTCACGCACAGAAACGGAAGAACGGCGCGAATGTTAGCTTCCGGAACCGCTTATGTTTTGATTCATGAAAGCGAGAAGAAACTAGATTATATTGATTATGCTACAAAAGTTTTGAATGTGGAGAATGCGACCACCTTACCTAAACCACCAGTATTTCAAACACTTTATATTAGTGGAGGCAAGAAAAATAAGCTGAATAAAATTGATATCGTCGGATTCTTTTCGCAAAAAGGAAAATTAGAAAAAGGCGATCTCGGACTCATCGAAGTTAAAGACTTTATTTCTTTTGCTGCTGTGAAAGCCTCTAAAGTCAAAGACTTGCTACATTTCATTCGCGAGGAGAAAATGAAAGGGAAGAAATATAAAATTGAGGTGGCACGAAAAGTAATTAAGAAGGAAGAATAGATTCGTAGACGTTCATTGCTCTCTAAATTTATTTTTTCACCCGAACCGCATCCGGCACTAACAACTCATATTCTCCGCCATTTCGAATGACATCCCGAACAATACTCGAGCTGATATAAGAGGTATTGGAAGAGGTTAAAAGAAAGACCGTTTCTATTTTCGACAACCTTCGGTTGGTGTGCGCGATGGCTTTTTCGAATTCGAAGTCGGCAGGATTGCGCAACCCTCGCAAAATAAAATTAGCCTTTATTTTTTTACACAAATCTATCGTCAATCCTTCGTAGGTGATTACGGAAACGGTTGGTTCGTCAGCAAATGATTTTTCTATAAACGCTTTCCGTTCTTCTAGCGAAAACATGTATTTTTTTTCGGCATTGATACCGATGGCCACGACAATTTCATCAAATAGTGGGATGCTTCTTTTGATGATATCGTAATGTCCTAAAGTTATCGGATCAAAGGAACCGGGGAATATCGCTTTTCTGTTCATATAAAATTATTTAAGGAGCGCCAATTCGATGGCATTGGTAAATAAATCTTCTAAGGAAATTCCGGCTACTTTGGCTTGTTGCGGAATCAAACTCTCGGTGGTTAATCCCGGGATCGTATTCATTTCGAGCATATACGGTTCGCCGTCTACCAAGATGAATTCACTTCTAGAGAATCCTTCCATTTTCAGAATTTCATAGGCTCGTTTGGCAACCGCTCCTACTTTTTCAGTGAGTTCGGGTGAAATTCGGGCGGGTGTTATTTCTTGTGATTTCCCTAAATATTTGGCTTCGTAATCGAAGAAGTCATTTTCCGAAACTATTTCTGTCATCGGAAGTACGGTCACGGTTCCTTTGTAATTGATGACGCCCACCGAAACTTCGGTGCCATCTAAGAAACTTTCGATAATGATTTCGTTGTCTTCTTTATATGCGATTTCGATGGCGATAGGCAATTCGTTTTCGTTTTTCACTTTGGAAATCCCGAAACTTGAACCCGATTTATTGGGTTTTACAAAACAGGGCAATCCCACTTTTTTGACGATGGCGGCGGTGTCAATGTGCTCGCCTTTGTTGAGATAATAGGAAACTGCCGTTTTGATTCCGTAGGGTTTTAAGACCGAAAGCAAGTCGCGTTTGTTGAACGTTAAAGCGGCTTGGTAATAATCGCACGACGATTGTGGCATGCCAATCAATTCGAAATAGGCTTGCAGCAATCCGTCTTCACCCGGTGTTCCGTGAATGGCATTAAAAACAACGTCGAACGTGATTTTTGTTCCATGGACCGTCACGGAGAAATCATTTTTATCAATAGGGAATTCGGCGTCTTGATCGTCAACGTAGACCCATTTTTCTTTGAAAATATGAATGCGGTACCCTTTGTATTTTGTTTTGTCTAGAAACTGATACACCACGTTTCCGCTTTTGAGTGAGATTTGGTACTCGCTAGAATACCCGCCCATGATGATGGCAATGTTTTTCATTGGTCTGTTTTTCTATTGGAACAAGTTGTGTGTTGTTGGTTCTGACTAGCCCTGATGGTAGCGGCATCCTTTTGTTCTGGGGTTCAGAACAAAAGATATAGCAGACAGCAGGAATAGCTTCTCATTAATTAGAAACAAAATTATCATTTTTTTTGGAATGGAAAGCCTTTACTATTTTTATATCTTTGCGAGAAATAATTTACCCATGACGTTACGCGAATTTCTTACGACTCGAGTTTTTTTTATTCAAATGTTGCTTGCCCTTTCGATCCTGGCTGTTTTGAGTTATTTATTTTTTCATTGGCTCACTTTTACGACCGATCATGGACATGAAATTACGGTTCCCGATTTACGAAAATTGAGCGAACAGCAAGTAGAGGAGAAGTTAGATGATTTGGATTTAGACTACGTTTTACTAGACAGCGTGGATTATAATAAAGATTTTCCAAAGCACAGTGTCGTGGAGCAAGACCCAATTGCGGGTTCGAAAGTAAAGAAAAATAGAAAGATTTATATTAAGATCAATTCCTCTGGATTTAAGATGGTTCGGATGCCGAATTTGATTGAGAAAACGTATCGACAAGCGATTCCAACTTTGAAATCTTTGGGCTTGGAAGAAGGAACCATTAC
>CALPUN020000033.1 GCA_943326765.2 Bifidobacterium breve
GAGATATCCTACGGAATAACCGGGTTGAAAAACCACATCGCCTTGATAATTTTTATCAACGCCTGCAATAATTTTTAATAAAGAGGATTTTCCGGAACCATTGAGGCCTAGGATTCCAATTTTTGCTCCATAGAAAAAGCTTAAGTAAATATTTTTTAGAACTTGTTTATCGCTGCTTGAGTAGGTTTTACTCAATTTCTGCATCGAAAAAATTACTTTTTTATCGTCTGACATATTTTTTTTTATAATTATTAATGGTCAATTGTTAATTTATTAAACTCTACCCTTCAAAGCATTAAATACCCAGGCATTGGCTAAGAATCCAATACCAACGGTTACAAAGCCCCAGCCTGCTACATCATCGTATCGAAAAGCGCCTAAAGCGATTAATAGTAAGCCCATAATGATCATTATAAAAGTGGCCCATCCCAAGACGGTGTTTTTGTTCATTCCCATAATCGTGGTATTTTTTTTGAAGAACAAATATCGGTATTATTCCGTAATTTTTTTAATAGATTTTTTTAATAGTGTAGGTAGGGTATTCCTTTTTTGAATTGTTTACTGAATTATAGTAATTTTTGCTTTAGATATGTCAAGAATTTAAATCGCTTTTTGAACTTAAGATTTACTTAAAACAAACCTAATTGGGATTGCTTTTTTTCGCATTGTTCTGTAAAAATAATAATTTTGACTATTAATAATAAACTTTAAAAACCCTACTTATGAAAAAATTAGTACTTAATCTAGCAGGAATGTGTCTTTTGCTGTGCTTCTCTTGGAATCTTTCGGCTCAGACATCAGGTTTGTTAACCTTTACGTTGACAGAAGCACCACACACATCGACTTATTCTGGAACGAAAAACGCATTGGCGATTTGGATTGAAAGTTGTACTCCATGTGGGACAACGGCAGGAACTTCTACTTTTGTTAGAACAAAAATGAGATACTGGGGTTCTGGAACTAACGATCACTTACCTACTTGGGTAACTAAATCAGGGAGCAGTACTACAAACGCTACTACCGGAGCTACTGTAGCTAGTTTTACTACTAAAACAATTACTTGGGACGGAAAAAATGCCGCACAAACTGCTTTGGTGGCTGACGGTTCCTATAGAATAGCTGTTCAAGAATGTTGGAACCATGGTACTACAGGAACTGCTACCCGTTATTTCCCATTTACTAAAGGAACTTCGGCAGATACTCAAACACCAGCTAATGATGCTAACTTTACTGGGATTTCTTTATCGTGGTCGCCAACATTAGCAACGGATACTTTCTCACAAAACCCACAAGCGGTAGTTTATCCAAACCCATCATCAGGGATTTTTAATATTGATTTAAAAAGTGATGTAAAATCTATTAGAGTAGTGAATCTTTTAGGTCAAGAAGTTTACAGTGAAGCCATCAATTCTAAAACAGCAGAAACAACTAAAGAAATTAATCTTTCTAGTTATTCCAGAGGCATCTATATCATCAACCTTACGAATGAATTCGGAACTACTAATTACAAAGTACTTTTAGATAATTAATTCTAATTATTACTCCATAAAAAAAGCATCCAATTGGATGCTTTTTTTTTATTCTTTCACTTCAGATACTATCGCTTTTATACCGGGAGTTTCATAGACTTGATAATTCCCTTTGTTGTCTGAATATACTAGATAAGCTTGTATTTCGGGATGTTTGCTTAGAAACACTTTGGCTTTTTCTAAACCCATTACCAAAACACCTGTGGCATAAGCATCCGAAATAATAGTCTTTTTTGAAATTAACGAAGCGCTCAATAAATTATTTTTAGCGGGATACCCTGTTTTAGGATCTAAATGATGGGCATATTTTACTCCGTCCTCAATCACATAGCGGCGGTTATTTCCCGAAGTGGCAATCGCTTTGTTTTCTAAATTGACAATGGCTCTTTCTTTATTATTCGATTCTTTATTGTCATTGGGCTGTTCGATACCAATTTTCCAAAAATCACCGTTGTAATTTTTACCTTTAGCATAAACTTCACCCCCAATTTCAACGATGTAGGATTGTATCTTTTTAGAATTTAAGAAATCAGCAACAACATCAACCGAATACCCTTGTGCAAAGGCATTAAAATCTAAAGCCACCCGGGGATCTTTTTTAATAATCTTGTTGCCTTTTAAAGTGATTAATTTAAAATCGACAAATTTCAAAATGCTGTCAATTTTTTCTTTTTCAATCTTTTCTTTTTTACCTGGTCCAAATCCCCACGCATTTACTAATGGATATACCGTTGGATCAAAAGCCCCTTCGGTATCTTTCCAGACTTGTTTTGCGGTATTGAAACAGGTACTAAAATACTTGTCAACAGTTACTCCTTTCACATTCGCGTTAATTTTAGAAATAATCGAATTGGGATTGTAAGTAGATACCGATAAATCAAAATCCAAAAGCAACCGTTCAATATCGGGCTGCAAGTTTCTGTTTTCCGGGTCGATATAGGTAATATGATAGGTGGTTCCTTGTGCAAAACCTTCAATAATTGTTGGCTCTATTTGCGCAAATGCGAACGAACACCAAAGCGTCAAGCTGAATAAAAATCCTCTTTTCATTTTTAATATCATTAAATTAGTAGGGCATTGGAACATTATTTACAATAAGTCAAGGAGATAGCAACGCTATTTTTTCCTCCCGATTCAATCGCTTTTTTGAGATCAGAACAGCCGCTTTCTTTCTGATTCAATTGGATTTTCAAAAGTCCGCGTTCTTGATAATAGTCCGGATTTTTACTATCCAAGGCAATGGCTTGGTCGTAATTGGCAACGGCATTTTGAAAATCTTGGGTCAAAGTTTTTATATATCCTCGTGCCCGATACGCTTTGTGGAAAAGAGGGTCTATTAGTATCGCCTGATTGCAATCTGCTATAGCGCTTTTATACTGATGCTTTTTGGCTTTAAGCAACGCTCTATCGGTAATAGCTTGAACATTGTCTGCTCTTTTGGCGATTGCCAAATCAAAATCCTTTAGTGCCTCTTTGTCTTTTTTTAGAGCCATTTTTTTTAATCCTCTAAAATAATAGGCATCTGAGTTTGAAGGTTCCAATTGAATGGTTTTAGAATAATCAACAATGGCGGCTTTGTTATTATTCAGTTTGTCGTAAGCCATTGCTCTCATAAAATAATAGTCGGCTTGCGAGGGATCTTTTTTAATTTGCTCCGTATAATCGTCAACCGCTCCTATGTAATCCTTAACGTTATATTTGAGCAATCCGCGTTCGTAGTAAGCAGTGGAATCTTTCGGGTTGGTGTCTATAATTTTAGTGTAGTACGCAATCGCTTGCGGAAATTCTTCTTTGTAAGCATGTTGCAACGCCAATTCTTTGTATCGATCTATTTCAGATTGTCCCGTACTTTTAGAACTCGAGAATAGCACCACTAAAAAAAACAAAATTGACTTCCATTTCATACATAAAACTAATTAAAAATTCCCACCAACATTTCTTTTAGCAAATCGCTATTGGATAAAGCATTTGCTCCTACTCCTTTGCTTTTAACATCTATGTCCCTCAATTTCCCTACTATGGCACTCACTTTTTTCATAGGATAATTCTTCAACGCTACATCATAATCTTTTAAAAAGTACGGATTCACTTTAAGCACAGCCGCTACATTTTTCGGATTCCTATCTTTCAAACCGTGGTATTGCAGCAGGTTCACAAAAAAACCGAAAACCAAACTTGTCGTGACCACCATAGGATTGTCTTTGGGATTATCGGCAAAATACTGCGCAATCTGGTAGGCTTTCATTTGATTGCGATCCCCAATTGCTTTTCGCAGCTCGAAAACATTAAAATCTTTACTGAACCCAATATTTTCTTCGATATGCTTTGCCGTAATCATCGTGTTTTTAGGAAGAACAATGGCCAGCTTTTCCAATTCGTTATTAATCTTACTTAAATCGGTTCCTAAGAACTCTACTAACATGGCGTTAGCTTTGGGTTCAATGGTAAAACTCTTTCCTTGCAAGACTCTTTTGATCCATTCGCCTACTTGGTTTTCGTAGAGTTTTTTACTCTCATACACTAATCCTTTTTTAGCAATAAACTTGGTGACTTTTTTTCGCTTGTCTAAGGTTTTGTATTTGTAGCAAAAGACTAAAACCGTAGAAGGCATCGGATTTTCGGCATAGCTTTCTAACTTGTCGATGGTTTTGGTTAAGTCTTGTGCTTCTTTAACAATGACTACTTGGCGATCGGCCATCATGGGATAGCGTTTGCAGGTTGAGATAATATCTTCCATACTCACATCTCTTCCGTACAACACCGTTTGATTGAATCCTTTCTCTTCTTCGGTCAGCACATTTTGCTCAATAAAATCGGCCAATTTATCAATGTAATACGGTTCTTCGCCCATCAAAAAATAGATGGGTTTGATAGTACCGTTCTTAATATCATTGACAATTTTTACTACTTCGTCCATAGTTCTTATTTATCATTTCTGCTTTAGATTTCAATAGAGAAAACTAAAACCTTTCAACTTATTTGATACTTTTGTTTGATGCAAAAATTAAATTTTCCAACCTTCACCTTTCGATTCAAAAATAGTGAAAATAAAGTCGCTATCTTCGATGAAATTCGGAAAAAATTTATCATTCTGACTCCTGAAGAATGGGTGCGCCAACATGTAGTGCACTATTTAATTTTAGAAAAAAAATACCCGAAATCACTAATCAATGTGGAGAAAGTATTGAAAATTAATGGACTATCCAAACGGTACGACGGCGTAGTTTTTAATCCCGACGGTTCCATTTTTCTTTTAATCGAATGCAAAGCGCCCGAAATTAAGATTTCTCAAAATACGTTCGATCAAATTGCTCGATACAATTTAACGCTGAAAGCCAACTATTTGATGGTAACTAATGGTCAGAATCATTACTTTTGTCAAATGGATTTCGAGAAACAGCAGTATGTTTTTCTAAATGAATTACCGAATCTAAAAATCTAAATGAAAATCGCCGTCGTCATTTTGAATTGGAATGGAATGAAATTACTGGAGCAATTCCTGCCTTCCGTCATCAATAATTCCCCCGAAGCTACCATTTACGTTGCTGATAATGCATCCACCGATGCTTCCGTGGCTTTTGTAAAGAGCCATTTCCCATCGGTGCAAATCATACAAAACCTCGAGAATTTTGGATTTGCGGAAGGTTACAATGAGGCTTTAAAGCATATTGATGCCGAGTATTATGCTTTGATTAATTCCGATATTGAAGTCACCCCAAATTGGTTGCAACCCATCATCACGCTATTTGAAAGCGAACCCAATACGGCGATTATCCAACCCAAAATACGGGACTTCAAAAACAAAGACTTTTTCGAATATGCTGGCGCAGCAGGTGGTTTTATGGATCAATACGGGTATCCTTTTTGCCGCGGACGGATTTTTGAAACTCTGGAAAAAGATACCCAACAATATAATGATGATCTAACTATTTTCTGGGCTTCCGGCGCTTGCTTTTTTGTTAGAAGTACGGTTTATAAGGAGCTGAACGGATTTGACGCCGACTTCTTTGCACACCAAGAAGAGATTGATTTGTGTTGGCGAGCGATTAACAAAGGACACCAAATAAAATATACTTCCAAAACCACGGTCTATCATCTAGGTGGTGCTACATTAGCGCAGGGAAATCCTCAAAAAACTTATTTGAATTTTCGGAATTCACTATTGATGCTTTTGAAAAATCTACCCAAATCGTCCTTATTCCAAGTACTTTTCATCCGAATGCTTTTGGATGGTTTGGCAGGAATCCAATTTCTATGCAAGGGAAAGTTTAGTCATTTTGGGGCAATTTTAAAGGCCCATTATTCGTTCTATCTTCTGTTTTCAAGGAATTATAAGAAGCGCGAAACGACTCAAATCAAAAGATATTACAAAATAAATAGTATTGTTTACTCCTACTTTATTAAGAAGCGCAGTATCTTTGCTGAGATTTTTTAACATTAGTTTAGGTTGTTTTGCCTTTCATAAGAAATCAATAGTTGTAATTTTGTCCGTAATTAAAATTTAAATCATGAAAAAAATCATTTTAGCCTTATCACTTGTTGCTCTTTTAGGAACAACATCTTGCGGAACCAAAAAGAAAATTGCCGATTTAGAGCAAAAAAATAAAGAATGCCAGGATTTATTAAACTCGGCAACCATGAAATTAAATCTTTGTTTGACTGAAAAAGAATCCCTGTCAACACAAAACGAGTACTTGAAAAAGAACAATTCAGATTTGATTAATAATGTGGGGACTATGACCACACTTTCGACTCAAGGCGCTCAAAACATCGAGAAAGCCCTAGAAACGATTAAGGAGAAAGATCTGAAAATTACCCGAATGCAAGATGCGCTTACTAAAAAAGACAGCGTAACGTTAGCTTTAGTAACTAGCTTAAAAAGTTCCGTAGGTATTTCGGATCCAGATATTGAAGTGAATGTTGAAAAAGGAGTGGTTTTCATTTCTATAGCTGATAAATTATTATTCAAAAGCGGGAGTTATTTAGTAAGTGATCGTGCTAAAGAAGTGTTGGCCAAAGTAGCCAAAGTAATCAATGACAAACCTACTTTTGAATGCATGGTCGAAGGGCATACCGATAACGTTCCTTTCACAGGAAATGCTATTTTGGTTGACAATTGGGATTTAAGCGTAAAACGTTCTACTGCCATTGTTAGAGTTTTAACGAAAGATTTAAAAGTAAACCCAGCGCAGTTAATTGCTGCAGGCAGAAGCGAATTCATTCCATTAGTGCAAAATAACACTGCCGAAAACCGAGGCATCAACCGAAGAACTCGTATTGTAGTGTTGCCAAAAATTGACGAATTCTATGATATGATTGAAAAAGAAATGAAGAAACCGACGAAGTAGTTGTTGGTTGACAGTTGCTGGTTGTTGGATATTTGAAGTCAATAAGCACGCTATATATAAAACGTCTTGAGTAGTTCAAGGCGTTTTTTTTTAACGTAAATCCAATATCGGAAATCACAAAATATCCAAACTACCTTTTCCTTCTCGAACAACTACCGGCTCGTAACCTGATAAATCGATGACGGTGGAACCTATATTATCGCCATAACCACCATCAATCACTACGTCTACTAAGTTTTGCCATTTCTCAAAAATCAATTCGGGATCAGTAGAATATTCTAGAACCTCATCTTCATCGTGAATGGAAGTCGATACAATAGGATTCCCTAACATTTTTACAATTTCTAAAGCAATGGTATTGTCGGGAACCCGAATGCCGACGGTAGTTTTCTTTTTGAATTCTTTCGGTAGATTATTATTTCCAGGCAAAATAAAAGTATACGGCCCTGGCAAAGCTCTTTTTAGTAATTTAAAAGTCGCCGTATCAATTTGTTTAACATAATCGGAAAGATTACTCAAATCGGAACACACAAACGAAAAATTAGCTTTCTCTAACTTGACGCCTTTGATTTTAGCAATGCGCTCTAAGGCTTTCGTATTGGTAATATCGCAACCCAATCCGTAAACGGTATCTGTCGGATAAATGACCAAACCTCCATTTCGCAATACATCCACTACCTTTTTAATCGCGGCTTCGTTGGGTTTGTCTTCGTATATTTTAATAAACTGACTCATGATTTTGAATTACGATTGTTGATTGATTATCCGATTACGTCCAACTTCGCAAAACGCAATAAGAGTTTTTTGATCCCTCCTACTTCAAATTTAATTTCTGCTTTTCTATCGGCGCCCACTCCTTCTAAATTGATGACTTCTCCTTTACCAAAGCGTTCGTGCATGACGACATTGCCAACGGTTAATTTAGAATCAAACAAATTGGCATTTCCCGATGGCATATTTCCTGAAACTGGTTTCAACTTTCTGACTAATGTGGAGGGTTCTTCTCCGTATTTCTTAGGCGGAGTACCACTAACGGGTTTTGCCAAGCGCAACTTTGATTTATCAATATCTCCAAAAATATCCATATCAATCATGGGTTTGTAGCGATAATTCGTTTCTTCTGCCGACAAATATTCTAAATACTGACCGTCAATTTCGTTGATAAAACGCGAGGGCTCGCTATCGGTTAATTTGCCCCAACGGTACCGCGATTGGGCGTAGGTTAAATAGGCTTGTTTCTCGGCGCGAGTTAACGCTACGTAAAACAAGCGCCGTTCTTCTTCCAATTCGCTTCGGGTACTAACACTCATGGCACTTGGAAACAAATCTTCTTCCATTCCGACCACAAAAACATACGGAAATTCTAATCCTTTGGCCAAGTGAATCGTCATCAATGCCACTCGGTCGTCATCGCCAGTATCTTTATCTAAATCGGTTGCCAAAGCCACATCTTCCATGAATTCAGCCAATGCGCCTCGAGCGCCATCAACTTCTTTTTGACCTTCGGTGAAATCTTTGATTCCGTTTAATAACTCTTCTATATTTTCAATTCGGGCAATTCCTTCTGGTGTACCGTCTTTCTTCAGTTCTTGAACCAAACCTGTTTTTTTAGTCACATGATCGGCCAAATAAAACGCATCTTGATTATTATTTATGACTTGAAAACTTTGAATCATCGTCACAAAATCCTGCAATTTGGCTTTGGTACCCGAATTCAATTTCAAATCAATTTTATCGATGTTTTGCATCACTTCAAAAATGGAGCGTTTGTAATGATTCGCGGCAATGGTCAGTTTTTCAACGGTAGTATCGCCAATACCTCGCGCCGGATAATTGATCACGCGAATTAAAGCTTCTTCATCTTTCGGATTAATCACTAACCGCAAATAGCACAATACATCTTTAATTTCTTTTCTTTGATAAAATGACAAACCACCATAGATTCTATAAGGAATGTCTCGTTTTCGGAGCGCATCTTCCATCGCTCGAGATTGTGCGTTGGTTCGGTATAAAATCGCAAACTGCCCGTTCATCATTTGGTTTTGCATCTTTTGTTCCCAAATGGTACTGGCTACGTAACGGCCTTCTTCACTATCGGTAATGCTGCGGTTGACTTTGATTTTATTGCCAAAATCATTCGCAGTCCAAACGACTTTATCTAACTTGGTTTTGTTTTTTTCGATAATGGAATTTGCCGCTTCAACAATGTTTTTGGTAGAGCGGTAATTCTGTTCCAAACGATAGGTTTTGACATTCTCATAATCTTTTTGAAAATTCAGAATGTTATTGATATTCGCCCCGCGGAACGCGTAAATACTTTGCGCATCATCGCCAACGACACATATATTTTGAAACCGATCCGACAAAGCACGCACAATCAAATACTGGGAATGATTGGTGTCTTGGTACTCATCGACTAAAATATACCGAAACCGATCTTGGTATTTCGCCAGCACATCGGGAAAGCGGTTTAGCAATTCGTTGGTTTTTAAAAGCAAATCATCAAAATCCATCGCGCCAGCTTTGAAACAACGGTCGACATAATTTTGATAAATCTCCCCCAGACGGGGTTTCTTGCTCATGGCATCGGCCTCTTGCAATTCGGGATTGTTCAAATAGGCTTTTACGGTAATTAAGGAGTTTTTATACGACGAAATTCGGCTGAGAATTTGTTTTGGTTTGTAGATGTCTTTGTCCAGTTGCATTTCTTTGATAATCGCCGAAATCAACCGAACACTATCTTGAGTATCATATATCGTAAAGTTGGATGGATACCCCAACTTATCGGCTTCGGAGCGCAGAATTCTAGCAAATACCGAGTGGAACGTTCCCATCCACAAGTTTTTGGCTTCGCCGGTTCCTACGATTTGCGCGATACGGCTTTTCATTTCGCGAGCCGCTTTGTTGGTAAAGGTTAAGGCCAAGATGCTAAAAGAATCCACGCCCAAGCTCATCAAATAAGCGATTCTAACGGTGAGCACCCGTGTTTTTCCCGAACCGGCGCCAGCAATAATAATCATCGGACCATCCTTTTGTAGAACAGGTTCTTGTTGGGCTTCGTTAAGTTGGCTGATGTATTTTTGCATGTTTATTTTAACCTTGCTAACGTGATAAAAAGCAAAAATACGGTTACTAAAGGTTTATTACAATTAATAATAGCTGGACTTATCAACTAAAATTATATTTTTGTTCAAATTAAAAAACACTATGGAAACTGCTAAAATAATTGAACTTTTATCCTATACCATTCCATCACTAATCACCGGTGGAGTTGCTTATTATTTGTTTACTGCCTATTTCAACGACCAACAAAACACCCGACGTTGGTTGCTTCAAAAGGAAAACCAAAAAGATTCTTTACCCTTGCGATTACAGGCATTCGAGCGCATGGCTTTGTTTTTGGAACGCATCAATCCAACGAAATTGCTAATTCGCATCAAACCACTTTCCGACGATAAATACGATTACGAAAACTTAGTCATTGCCCAAATCGAACAAGAATTCGAGCACAACTTGACGCAACAAATTTACATGTCTGATGAATGTTGGACCATCATTATCACCGCCAAAAACGCGACGATTCAAATGATCCGCAAAGCCAACATGAGCGAACGTGTAGACAGCGCTGACAAATTGCGCGAAGTAATCCTAAGCGATTTAATGGAAAAAGCAACTCCTAGTAGCGCTGCTTTGAGTTATTTGAAGAATGAATTGAATCAGTTCTTGTAGCATACGAAAAGTAACTATCTTGAACATCTAAAAGCCTCCAAATAGCAACTAGTTTTCTTTGGAGGCTTTTGGATTTTAAAACAAATAGAATACGCTATCTTGAATAATTCGGGGCTTCTTTCGTAATGGTTACATTATGGGGATGGCTTTCGTTGATGCCACTGGTGGTGATGCGAACGAACCTTCCTGTTTCTTGTAAAGTCGGAATATCTTTCGAACCACAATAACCCATTCCGGCTCGGAGTCCGCCTATGAATTGTTGCATGCTTTCGTTCAATTCGCCTTTATACGGAACACGACCCACAATCCCTTCAGGAACTAACTTCTTGACATCGTCTTCCACATCTTGAAAGTACCGATCTTTGGAACCTTCTTGCATCGCCTCTACCGAACCCATACCTCTATAGGATTTAAACTTTCTACCTTCAAAAATAATGGTTTCTCCTGGCGATTCTTTGGTACCGGCTAGCAGCGAACCCAACATGACGCTATCAGCGCCTGCAGCAATGGCTTTAGGAATGTCGCCGGTATAGCGAATACCTCCGTCGGCGATCACAGGAACACCAGAGCCTTTCATAGCGGCTGCTACTTCTAATACTGCGGAAAACTGTGGAAAACCAACACCCGCAACAACTCTAGTGGTACAGATAGAACCTGGACCAATACCCACTTTTACACCATCGGCACCATGGGCTACTAAAAACTGGGCGGCGGCGGCGGTGGCAATATTTCCGACAATCACGTCGAGTTTGGGAAAGTGTTTTTTAATTTCTTGCAAAACTTTGACCACGCCTTCGGTATGTCCGTGTGCGGTATCAATAATAATCGCATCCACTCCGGCATTCACTAAAGCCTCAGTCCTTTGGAGTGCGTCGGCGGTGACACCGATGGCGGCGGCTACGCGCAAACGTCCAAAGACATCTTTATTGGCAATGGGTTTTTGTGTTAGTTTGGTAATATCTCTAAAGGTAATTAAGCCTACTAGTTTGTAATCGCCATTGACTACAGGCAACTTTTCAATTTTATGCCCTTGCAGCACAACTTCGGCTTGTTCGAGTGACGTTCCTTCGGCTACCGTGATTAGGTTTTCACTGGTCATCACTTCAACTATAGGTCGTGTAAGATCTTTTTCGAAGCGCAAGTCACGGTTGGTGACGATTCCTTTTAGCGTTTTGTGTTCGTCTACGATTGGGATGCCACCAATACCATATTCTTTCATCGCATTTTTAGCATCAAAAACAGTGGCAGTTAAGGGTAAGGTTACGGGATCTATGATCATTCCCGACTCGGCGCGTTTTACTTTACGAACTTTCGCCGCTTGTTGTTCTATAGTCATATTCTTATGCAGAACGCCAATACCTCCTTCTTGCGCCATAGCAATCGCCATAGAACTTTCGGTAACGGTATCCATGGCTGCGGAAACGATGGGTACATTAAGCGTAATATTTCTAGAAAACTTGGATTGAATGCTGACTTCACGGGGAAGTACGTTCGAGTAATTGGGAACTAGGAGCACATCGTCGTAGGTTAATCCTTCACCGATGATTTTGGATTGGTGTGCGTTCATTGCAATTTGTAGTTGTAGTTAAATTGCGAGCAAATATAGACAATTTTAAGGTGAAAAAGAGCATAATTAAATCATAAATAATTAAATTGCAGGTAGAAAAGGATTCGGAATTAAGATCCCTTTGAATCCTAAACCACTTGAATCCTATTGAAATTATGAGTGCATCCAATCCATCTATTTCAGGGCTATCCGATAGCGAAGTATTACAATCCAGAACCAAAAACGGATCCAATTCACTAGAACATCAAGAAAAGAATCACCTGCTTCATGCTTTGTTGGAAATGATTCAGGAACCCATGTTCCTCTTACTAGTTGCCGCAGCGACCGTCTATTTTATTACGGGTGATTATGGTGACGGCATTTTTATGGCGTGTGCGATCCTTTTGGTTTCGGCGATTTCTTTGTATCAGGAATCTCGGAGTCGGAATGCTATTGATGCTTTGAAGAAACTCTCGCAACCTAAGAGCAAAGTAATTCGCAACGGCAACCTTATTGAAATCCCTAGCGAGGAAATTGTAATAGGCGACTGCATTCAAGTAGAAGAAGGTACTTTTATTCCTGCGGATGGAACCATCTTGCAATCCAATGACTTTTCGGTTAACGAATCTATTTTGACTGGGGAATCACTTACGGTATTTAAGAATGAAACCTCGGAAAACAAACAAGTGTTTCAAGGAACTATAGCGGCTACTGGACTAGCGATTTGCAAAGTAACGTCCATTGGCAATCAAACGCAATTGGGTAAAATTGGCCATAGTTTAGCGGCTATTGAAGAAGAGAAAACACCACTACAAATTCAGATTGGGAATTTTGTTAAGAAGATGTCCTTGATTGGTTTGGGCATTTTTAGTATTGTATGGGGTGTAAATTATTACAATTCGAGGGAACTATTGGGGAGCTTATTAAAAGCGTTAACCTTGGCGATGAGTGTGATTCCGGAGGAAATTCCAGTAGCTTTTACCTCGTTTATGGCATTGGGTGCATGGCGTTTGTTGAAAATGGGCATCATCGTCAAACAAACCAAAACCGTTGAAACTTTAGGCAGTGCCACGGTAATTTGCACCGATAAAACCGGAACCATTACCGAAAACAAGATGGCATTGGCGCAATGGTATACTTTAGCGAACAATACGCTTGAAAACCCCAAGGAAAAATTAACAGTTTTAGAACAAGAGTTGTTTCGGATGTCGATGTGGTCTAGCGAGCCAATTCCGTTTGATGCCATGGAACTGGCTTTGCATGAAGCCTATGGAAAACAGATTGCGGTGGATGAACGCCCTAATTATACCTTGGTACATGAATATCCTTTGGGTGGCAAACCACCGATGATGACGCATGTTTTTGAAGCCAAAGATGGAACTCAAATCATTGCCGCAAAAGGTGCTCCCGAAGCTTTGATGGCGTGTTCTAAACTAAGCGAGGAAGCTACTAAACAAATAGAGACAGCGATGGCAACGATGACTGCCGAAGGGTATCGAGTGTTGGGTGTTGGGCAAGCGGTCTTTACTGGAAAAGACTACCCTAAGACACAGCAAGAATTCACTTTTGACTTTAAGGGATTGGTAGCGTTCTACGATCCACCGAAAGCCAATATTAAAGCGGTATTTGAAACGTTTTATAAAGCGGGCATTGCGGTAAAAATCGTTACGGGAGACAATGCTGCCACCACGACTACGATTGCCAAACAAATTGATTTTAAGAATACTGATTCGGTTTTGAATGGCGATGAATTGATGGCGATGGACGATAAAACTTTGGAAGCTAAGGTTATGGAAACCAGTATCTTTACCCGTATGTTTCCTGAAGCAAAACTTAAGATCATAAAAGCTTTGAAAGCCAACCACCAAATTGTAGCCATGACGGGCGATGGGGTAAATGATGGACCGGCATTGAAGTCGGCGCACATAGGCATTGCCATGGGCAAAAAAGGAACTGAGATTGCTAAAGATGCGGCGAACTTGATTTTAGTAGAGGATGATTTTTCTAAGATGGTAGACGCCATTGCTATGGGTAGAAAAATATACCTCAACTTAAAGAAAGCGATACAATACATTATATCGATACACATTCCGATTATTATGATTGTGTTTATTCCACTAGCGTTGGGCTGGATGTATCCTAATATCTTCACGCCAGTGCACATTATCTTTTTAGAGATTATTATGGGTCCGACTTGTTCTATCATCTATGAAAACGAGCCTATGGAAAGCAATCTAATGCTTTCGAAACCAAGACCGTTTACCACAACTTTCTTTAATTTTAAAGAAATTTTGATGAGTATTATTCAAGGGTTGGTAATTACTGCAGGGTTGTTGTTTGTATATCAGTATTGCGTTAGAACAGGCTGTACTGAAGCGGTTACTAGAACTACTATTTTCTTGACTATTATTTCGGCGAACGTATTCTTGACGTTGGCGAACCGGTCGTTTTACTTTTCTATTTTTACAACGATACGGTACCGCAACAATTTGGTTCCGATGATTATTGGGATTACACTTGCCATTACCGCCTTACTGCTTTATGTGCCTGCTTTTTCTAGATTCTTTTTATTTGATGTCGTAAGCGGGACGCAATTGGGCATGAGTGTATTGGTGGGATTGGTATCAGTACTGTGGATTGAAGTGTATAAGTGGTTTCGAAGACGGTAGCCTAGCCCAGATAAGAATGGAAATCCTGTGGTGCCGGGGTTCGGCGCCATAGATTGTAATGGATAGCTGGAAGTAGCTCCTAATGAAACTCGCCAAACAACTTGGAGGCTTCGTTGTAACTGCTTTCGAAGCTCATTGGGCTGGTATTGGTATTTTCTTTTTGGGTGGTGAAATAAGACAGCATGTTCTCGGTAGGCATGTTTCCGGTGAGGTCGTCTTTCGCCATGGGGCAGCCGCCAAAACCTTGAATGGCACCGTCATAGCGGCGGCAACCGGCTTGGTATGCGGCGTCGATTTTCTCAAACCATTTATTGGGAGTGGTGTGCAAGTGAGCCCCGAACTCGATTTTGGGGTATTTTGGAATTAGGTTCGAAAACAAGTACGAAATCACTTCAGGTGTCGAGCTGCCGATGGTATCTGAAAGCGATAGGATTTTTACGCCCATAGTGGAAAGCTTCTGGGTCCACTCGCCTACTATTTCAACGCTCCAAGGATCGCCGTAGGGGTTTCCGAAGCCCATGGAAAGATAGGCCACGACCTCTTTGTTACTGGTGTTGGCGATGTCTAGAATCTCTTGCAGTGTTACTAAGGATTCGGCTATGGTTTTGTGGGTATTCCGCATTTGAAAGTTCTCGGAGATGGAGAAGGGAAACCCTAAATACTGTATTTCTGGATGAACGGAAGCCAATTGAGCGCCTTGGGTATTGGCGATGATGGCGAGTAGTTTGCTGGTGGTTTGCGACAAATCGAGTTGTGCCAAGACTTCGGCGGTATCTTGCATTTGGGGAATGGCTTTAGGGGAAACAAAGCTACCGAAATCAATCGTGTCGAAACCTACCCGTAATAGTGATTGAATGTACGCGACTTTCCGTTCGGTAGGGATGAACGGTTTGATGCCTTGCATGGCGTCGCGGGGGCATTCGATTATTTTGATTGGTTTCATTGGTCTCAAAGATATAAAAAAGGTACTACCAAGCCAAGGAGTTATTTCAAATTGGAGCGCAGTAATTCTTGATTGATGGCTTTGATTAGTGCTGGGCCTTCGTAAATAAACCCTGTATACAATTGAATCAAACTGGCACCGGCTTCTAATTTTTCGAGGGCATCTTCGGGGGTGTGTATGCCTCCTACTCCTATGATTGGAAAGGCTTTATTGCTTTTTTCGGAGAGGAAACGAATGACTTCAGTAGCCCTTTTTGTTAGTGGCTTTCCGGACAGTCCACCTGTTTCTGTTTTGTTTTCGGATACTAGACCTTCTCGGGCAATCGTGGTATTGGTAGCGATGACACCTGCAATTTTTGTGGCAGCAACGATTTCAATAATATCTAGTAACTGCTCGTTGGTTAGATCGGGGGCAATTTTTAGCAGTATCGGTTTGGATTGGGGTTTGGCTTCGTTTCTTATTTGGAGTGTTTGCAACAGTTGTGTTAGCGGCTCTTTGTCTTGCAAGGCTCGCAGATTAGGCGTATTGGGCGAACTGACATTGACCACAAAATAATCGACCACCTCAAATAGGGCTTCGAATGCTATTACATAGTCGGCGGTGGCATCTTCATTGGGTGTGACTTTGTTCTTGCCGATATTGCCTCCAATAAGTACGTTTTTATTCTTTTTTAATCGTTCTACCGCAGCTACTACCCCACCATTATTAAAGCCCAAGCGGTTGATGATGGCTTGATCTTCTTGGAGTCGGAATACTCTTTTTTTGGGATTTCCGGGTTGTGGTAGCGGTGTTAAAGTTCCTATTTCTATGAAGCCAAAGCCGAAGTTGGACAACTCCTGATACAATGTCGCATCTTTATCGAATCCTGCTGCTAATCCGATTGGGTTTTTGAACTTTAGTCCGAACACTTCTCGTTCCAGTCTGGGGTCGTTGACCGCATACAGGCTTTTGAATAGCGCGGGAATGCCCGGTATTTTAGATACGATCCGAATGGCATTGAACGTTACGTGGTGCACGGCTTCGGGGTCGAACCAGAAGAGTATTGGGCGAATTAAGCGTTTGTACATGGTGTAGTGTTGTGCTACAAAAGTAACATTCTCCTTTTGATAATGAAATAGTTCGAAAGTAAAATTACTAGAAGCACTAGTGGCGAGTAGCTTCGGCAGTTGTTGGCTTGGTTTGCCTTGGTACCCTGATTGATTTGGATTCAGGGAAACGGCTGCTCCTTGTATATATTTTCAGTTCTATTTCTGGTAATCCAATCCGATTATAGTTGTAAAATCACCCCAAAAAAAGGAATCCTTTTTTTATGTATGTATTTTTCTTTATCTTTAGGTATCAATATTTATACGCCATGAACTTTAAAATTAAATTAATCACCCACCACTTGGAGCCGCGCATTGCGGTTTACTTTGAAAAGAATGTTCTAATACTCGCTTCCGTGAAGTCGCTGCCTGATGCTCGGTGGAGCCAGACGTTACAGACATGGCACTTGCCGGACACCTTAGAAAACCGATTGCATTTTGGCTTAAAAAGCACTCCTACTCGCGTGCCTAGTTTGGATGGCATTCATCAGATAGGACGTTTTCGGAGTTGGTTGCAATCGAAGCGATACAGTGTCAATACGATCAAAACGTATACGGAAGCATTGGAAACTTTTCTATGCTTTTTCAAGGATAAGATGGTTGCGGAGATTACGAATGAGGATTTGATTTATTTCAACAATGAGTATATTTTGAAGCACCAGCTCTCGGCCTCGTATCAGAATCAGATTGTGAATGCGGTGAAGTTGTTTTACGCGACGGTACAAAATCGGAAAATAGAAATTGAAGGGATTCACCGTCCGAAACGTTCTAAATTGTTGCCCAATGTGTTGAGCAAGGAAGAAGTGAAGCAGCTATTGAACGCTCATGTGAATTTGAAACACAAGGTAATGTTGTCGTTGATCTATAGTTGTGGTTTGCGGCGCGGTGAATTATTAAATTTAAAACCCGTAGATATTGATTCTAAGCGCAACCTAATTTTCATTCATCAAGCCAAAGGTCGGAAAGATCGAATTGCCCCACTATCTCCAAAAATCTTAAGCATGTTGCGGGAGTATTATGTCGGTTATAAACCGAAAGTATGGTTGTTTGAGGGGCATTATAAAGGCGAGCAATACTCGGCGAAGAGTTTACAGAGTGTTTTGAAGCAAGCTTTGTTTAAAGTTGGGATTCAGAAACCGGTAACGTTGCATTGGTTGCGGCACAGTTATGCCACGCATTTGTTAGAGAGCGGGACAGACTTACGATATATTCAGGAATTGCTGGGGCATAGCAGCAGTAAGACTACGGAAATATACACACATGTAAGCACCAAAAGTTTGCAGCAAATTAGAAGTCCGTTTGATGATTTATAATACCTATCTTAGCACAACAAAAAACATCCCTATGCGCCCTAGAAAGTTAGTTTTTGTCTGATTTTTTGGGACGTATAAGAGAGTTGTGCGACAGCATTGCGCGACGGAAACCCAATAATTAAAACCAAATTTATGAAAAAAATTATTTTTTTAATTCTAGTTATTTTGTTAACTGGAAATCTTTATTCACAAGACACTTTAAGAATTGGAGATAAAGCTCCAAAAATAAATATTACAGATTATATTTTAAATACTCCGAAAGATAAAAAAATTGAAAATAAATTTATTATTCTTGAATTTTGGGCAACTTGGTGTGCTCCTTGTTTAGGTTCAGTTCCCC
>CALPUN020000034.1 GCA_943326765.2 Bifidobacterium breve
GAATAATGAAGGATTGTTAGAATTTAATGGTTCAAATTGGACTTTGTATAAATCTCCAAACGAAACAATAATTCGGTCTGTAAAAGTAATTGGAAAAAATATTTTCACAGGTTGTTATATGGAATTCGGATTTTGGACCAGACAAAATGATGGTAGACTCCAGTATACTTCACTAAGTCAAAGAATCAATTCGAAGATTCTTGTAGATGAGCAGTTTTGGAACATTCTAAACTATGATCAATGGGTTATTTTTCAATCCTTAAATAGAATTTATATTTATGATACTAAGAAAAATATTTTCAAAATTATTACCCCTTCGAACAATATATCAAAGTCCTTCAAAACTTCCAATTCCATTTACTATCAAACGGTTAATCATGATTTGTATGAAATTGAGAATGGTGCAAGTAAGCTAGTACTGAACAATTCAATCTTAAAAAACAACAAAATTGTTAATGTCTTTTCGGTTGATGACGGACTCTTAATTCATACTCAGTTTAATGGATTTTATAAATTATCAAATGGAAGTTTGGTTAAATTCAACACTGAAGCTGATTCAGAAATTGCCTTAAGTAGTATTTATAGTAGTCAAATTCTTTCCGATGGTAGTTATGCCATAGGAACTATTTCAAACGGATTTTTTATTTTGTCTAAAGAAGGAAAAGTAAAATATCATATTACGCAAAACAGAGGGATCAGTAATAATACCGTACTTTCTATTTTGGAAGATTTCGATAAGAACTTGTGGATTGGATTAGACAATGGAATTAATTGTATCAACTTACAATCTCCAATACGAAGCTATTCGGATGAAACAGGCATGTTAGGAACTGTTTATGCTTCTGTGCTTTATAACAATAAATTGTATATTGGAACTAATCAAGGATTGTTTTGTAAAGATTATTTAAAAGACAACCAATTTAGATTTATTAAAGGCACAAAAGGTCAAGTTTGGTCACTTTTTGTTCATGATCAAACATTATTTTGCTGTCATGATTCCGGTACATATATAGTAGAAGGGGAGAATGCTAAGCAAATTTTCTCGCAATCTGGAACATGGAAAATGGAAGTAGCACCTAATAATCACTCCATATTGCTTCAAGGGAATTACTATGGAATGTCGGTTTTAGAGAAGATTAATAAGCAATGGGTTTTTAAAAATAAAATTTCGGGGTTCAATTATTCGTCAAGATATTTCGAAATTACAAATGCTAACGAAGTATTTGTAAGTCATGAGTATAAGGGTATTTTCCGTTTTCAATTAGATTCTAAATACGGTAACGGTTCAAAATTATATGCTTATACTAATCCAGTAAAAGGAAAAAATGCCGGACTAAGCCAATTTAACCATATTGTTTATTATGCCTGCAAAGACGGAATTTTTGAGCTCGATAAAAAAACGAAGCAATTTAATAAATCGAAGGCGCTAAGTGCAGTTTTTGATAATGAAGAGTATACTTCTGGAAAATTAATCTTGGACAATTCCAATAAATTATGGCTTTTTTCAAAAAGTTATATTAATTATTATACTTTAAATAAATTGAGTTCTGATTTAAAGAAAAATGTTATCTCAATCCCTTCTTCTTTGACAAATTCGATGTTAGGATATGAGAATATTTCTCAATTATCCAATTCACTTTATCTAATCGGTACTACAGATGGTTATTATACCATTAACCTAAATGATTTGATTTTCAGCAATCAAAGTGTCTCCATTACCAATATTAGTAGTAATAAATTAAATGAAAATCAAAGAAACTGTTCGATAGTAGAAAAGGGAGCGTTTAATTATGATGAAAACAATATTTCTTTTGGCTATACCGTTCCGGATTATAACAAATATATTAATGCAGAATACCAGTATTTATTAGAAGGATTTCAGGATGAATGGAGTGAATGGAGTTCAAAAGCGACCGTTAATTTTAAAAATTTGCCGCCCGGAGATTATACTTTTAAGGTACGAGCTAAAGTTGCCAATTCGCAACCAGAAAACACGGTGGTTTATTCCTTTACAATTTACAAACCTTGGTACTTAACGAATTTCGCAATAATTATTTACTTTTTACTAATCTGTCTAGTAGCTTATTTTATTAATAAGGCCTATCGTGAATTCTATTATAAACAAAACCAAAAACTTATAGAAGAAAATAACTTACTGCTTGAAATAAAAGAATTAGAAAACGAACAGCAATTAATGAAGTTGAGAAATGATCAACTCTCTATAGATGTTGATACCAAAAACAAGGAATTAGCCGTCTCTACTATGAGCTTGATTAAAAAAGACGAACTGTTATCTTTAATTAAAGAAGATTTAAAGAAAACATCCGATGAAGCTAGTTCAAGAAGTATCAAGTCAGTCATCACTACGATTACTAAAAACATATCTGATGACAATACTTGGAATGTTTTCAAAGATGCCTTTGATACAGCAGATAAGGATTTTCTGAAGAAAGTGAAACAAGCTCATAGTAGTTTAACACCAAATGATTTGAGACTTTGTGCCTATTTAAGACTGAATTTATCTTCAAAAGAGATAGCGCCGTTATTAAACATTTCAGTACGAAGTGTGGAGATTAAGCGATATCGTTTGCGCAAGAAAATGGACTTATCCCATGAAACAGGTCTTGTAGAGTACATTTTATCAATATAGAACCACTAGGAATGGTTGGAATTAACCATACATTAACCATACAAGTCACTCGATTTTATTGTTTATATCAGGGATGTAAATCTTAAACAATCTCTTTGATAATAAAGAAACCTATTGTTTTCTAGATTATTAATTATTTGTATAGTTTCTATAATCTATATTTTTTTTTTAAGAATATAAAACTTGTAATTTTATCTTAATTAAAATTTTCTGGATGATTTTTTAACAATAGTAAAATAAATGAACTAAAAAAAGAACTTTTTTTTAATTAATACGTATCAATACCAATTTAATAAATTAATACTTCAAACAAAACTAAATAAATTTTATATATGAGAAAATTAGTAGTACTGCTAACTTTTATTTTTTTATCTCCGTCTGTTTTTTCACAAGGAAATAAAGTTTCGATCATGAATAACAGCGATGGAATGAGGCTTAAAGTCGATGGGAAGGACTTTATAGTGAACGGAATGAATTGGGACTATTTTCCAATTGGCACCAATTATAGTTATAGCCTTTGGAAACAACCAGATTCATTGATCCAACAGGCTCTTGACGAAGAAATGGGTTTGCTGAAAAATATGGGTGTCAATACCATTAGAGTATACACCGGAATGCCCAAAAAATGGATTGAATATATTTACCTAAACTATGGTATTCATACGATGCTTAATCATGCTTTTGGACGCTATGGTTTAACGATTAATGGTGCTTGGACTCCAATTACCAATTATTCTGACCCAAAAACTAAAGAAATTTTGCTACAGGAAGTCAAAGAAATGACTACTGAATATAAAGATACTAAAGGCTTGTTGTTGTTTTTACTAGGGAACGAAAACAATTACGGTTTATTCTGGGATGGCGCTGAAACGGAAGATATTCCAATGAAAGACAGAAAATCAACAGTTCGTGCAGAATCAATGTATAAACTCTTTAATGACGCCGTAATTCAAATGAAAGCCTTAGATAGTAATCACCCTATGGCGATCTGTAATGGTGATTTGCTTTTTTTGGATATCATAGCTAAAGAATGTAAAGACGTTGATATTTTAGGAACCAACGTATATAGAGGAGTTTCCTTTGGAGATTTGTTCGAGAGAGTGAAAAAAGAGTACGGAAAGCCCGTATTATTTACTGAATTTGGTGCTGATGCCTTTAATGTGACTACCAACCAAGAAGACCAAAATGCACAAGCATTTTATTTGAAAGGTAATTGGAAAGAAATTTATGAAAATGCAGCAGGAATGGGACATGCGGATAACGCATTAGGAGGATTTACTTTTCAATTTAGTGACGGGTGGTGGAAATATGGTCAAACATCTGCTTTGGATGTTCACGACTCTAATGCATCATGGTCAAATGGAGGTTATCAAAAAGATTTTGTTGAAGGACAAAATAATATGAATGAAGAGTGGTTTGGAATTTGTGCCAAAGGACCAACAAATGAAAAAGGCCTATATCAGCTTTATCCTCGTGCTGCATATTATGTTTTAAAGAATATTCACAAATTGAATCCATTTGGAGAAGGAATGACTAAAGCAACTTTAGAGAGTCAATTCAATGAAAGCAATGTGATGGATGCGGTCTTACGCGCTCGAGGTGATAAAGCGGCTTTAGCAAGCAATGATGGAGGTACATTGAAAATTAGTAATGTAAGAGCAGAATTTACGACGTTTACTACAGGTGGAAGTTTACTAACCACGCCAAAAGTTGATGATCCCAATTCAAGTGTCTATCCAAACAAAACGGGTTTTGACCACATGGAATCCTATTTTATTGGTGTAGAAGGTAATCCATCTGCTAATATGAAAGCCAATGTTAATTTTAATATTCTTGGCCGTGTAGCAGAGAATCCAATTAACGAAATTTTTTACGAAAATAGAGGTAGAGCTCAAACTCTTGTAACGCCAGAAGGAAACGCATACACTACAGATGTTAATAGAGTTCAAATTTATAATGCTTCCTACAAGTGGACTGCAAAAGATTTTGAAGTAAGAGGATTTTATAGAACCGGTCATTATCATTGGGGTTATGAGGGCGATTTCTTTGCCCTATATTCAGAGGCTAATTACGGTCAGAACTTAGATATTTATAATGGTGAAACTCTAGGTCTTGAAATTGATGGTAGAGGAAGTTTGAATGGATTAAAAGCCGCTTTCGGTCCTCAATTATGGTGGGGAGCTAACCCTGCTTATTTATTAAAATACAGTAAAAAAATTGGAAGATTTGATGCTACAGCAGTTTATCACGAGGATATCGCTAATGCAGGGGATGCAGTCACTTCTATTTTTATTCCACAACCAAAAACTAGAAGAGGAACAGTTCATGTTAAAACTAAACTCGGGCATTTAGGAATTGAAATTGGTGGAATTTGGGGCGGACAACCTTTGAATGGCAGAGAGTTTCAAATAATGGATAACAATACTGTAAAAGTTGATAGGGTAAAATCTCAGGACAATTGGGGTGGGAAAGCAAAATTAACATTTTCAAAAGGAAGATTTAATATTTATTCTCAAGGAGCAATTCAAGGACTAGTGGCTAATGGTGGTGCCGATAATACCCAAACGTTTGCTGGTTGGAGATTAAAAGATACTGGAAGTGGAAATCAAATGAATTTTCTTACAGGTTTCACCTACAACGTTACCTCAAAATTGCAAGTTGCACCAAATTTCTTATGGCAAAAGCCACTTGTTGAAGCGATGCCAAATGGTATTGATGCACCAGGAAGATTAAGAAATATTTTGCAAGATCCTTTTATTGTAAGAGCAAACAGAGAAACAGTCGGATGGGAACTTTTACTAACGTATGATCCAACTCCTGCCACTTGGATGTACGAATGGAATAATGATATGGCTGAAGATGCAAAATTTGCTTTTAGTACAGGCTTCGTCTATAGAAATTTACCAACTACTCAAGATGCAGCGATAGGTTTTTTAGCAAATAGAACGCCTTTTGCTTTTGCAACATCGGCTCCCGCTCAAAATTTATGGGAATCGAATACGAGAATTGTTTCGAAGCTTACTCCAGATTTGGGAGTAATTGCCAATTTCTATATTGGAAATGGTCAAGCCAATGGTGATTCTGAAAGAACCATAAAAAGAGGAGGAGGAGATGTTAGATTGATTTATAAAAAAGTTAAACTAGTGACATCCCTTAAATTAAATGACTGGGGACCTTATGACTACCATAGAGATTTTAACTTGACTTTTCCAGTTCAAAGTGCTTTAGATATTTCTACATCGGTTGGAAAACCTAGCTGGTTTATCTTGCCAGATACTAGAATCGGTATTATGGGAATGTGGCGTGCCTTAGATCAGTATTCTGGATCGAGATATTCACCGAATTATGTTCCGGCAAACACATATCCAGCAATCCCCGCCGTGAGTCCTGTAGGATTTCCGAATGGAAGCGAGTGGGAAATAAGAACATACGTTCACATTAACATCGGTAAATAATTTAAATAATAGAAGAAATGAAAAATAGAAAATTCAACGTATTAAAAGATATATTGCTATTAGTATTGATTGTACTAATAAATGGTAGTTGCGAACGAAATATATCTGACGATGCTGCTTTAGCAACTTTTTCCACTACAGCGGAAATATTTACAGACACGCCAATCGGAATGGGAACTGATTTTTACTTCCCATACGGACCCGATGATCTCAATCCAATTGGGTCAAAACTCAATGCTTGGACAGTTGATCAAAACGTAAGTTATCTAGGCAATGCTTCCATGCGTTTTGATGTACCAAGTTCAAATGATCCCGAAGGAAATTATGCAGGAGGTATTTTTAGAGTTGATGGTGCTGGTCGTGATTTGTCAGGATACGACGCCTTAACTTTTTGGGCGAAAGCTTCTCAGGGAGTTACTTTAGGTGAGGTAGGTTTTGGTGAAGATTTTTATCCAAATAAATACATAACAACGATGAAAAATGTAGTTGTTGGTACAAATTGGAAAAAATATATTATTCCAATTCCAGACGCATCAAAACTAGTACAAGAGAAAGGAATGTTTAGATATTCTACTGGTACGCAAGGGACCAATGGTTCTGGTTACATTTTTTGGATTGATGAACTCAAATTTGAAAAACTGGGTACTATTGGGCAGCCAAGGCCTTCCATCGCAAACGGTGTAAATAAAACGATTAGTTCTTTTATAGGAGTTTCGATTCCTAATGCCGACTTGAAAGAAACATTTAATATGCCTTCAGGATTGGATCAAGCGGTATTTCCTGCCGCAGCTTATTTTCTTTTTAAATCTTCTGATTCAAATGTTGCAACGGTTGATTCAAAAGGAAATATAACCGTTGTAGGTTCAGGAAGTGCTGTCGTTACAGCAAATATTGGAGGTACTTTAAATACTACTACTAACGAATTTGTAGGTGGGAAAAATTCAATTGATTCCATAACAATTAATTCTCTTGGTACTTTTTCATTACCACCTACTCCAACAAGAGACCCAAGTAAAGTACTGTCGATTTTTAGTGACACCTACACTAATGTTCCAGTGGCATACTACAATGGTTTTTGGGGGCCAGGTTCAACGACTGGTTCTGCCGACTTTTCAGTGAATGGCAATAATTTTTTAAATTATACTACTTTCAACTATGTAGGTATTGCAACCTCTAATCCAACATTAAATGCTACAGCAATGACCAACATTCACTTTGATATGTATGTTCCTAATAGTGTTCCTTCTAATTTTGACTTTTTGATTTCAATTGAAGATTGGGGTCCAAATCAGGTTGATAATGGGAGTCCTAATGATGATACAAGACAACAAATTTTTGTTAATCGATCTCAAGTTCAAGCGAACACCTGGATTTCAATTGATGCCCCACTTACGTTGGTAAACAGAAATAACATTGGGCTAATTATCATGGAGAATATTAATGGTTCGTCATTAACAAATTTTTACATGGATAATATTTATTTCTATAGACCCTAATTAAAAACAATAAACTTTAAAAATTAAGATAATGAATTTAAATATAAAATCAATACTGTCGTTGTGTGTTTTACTTGCAATTTATTCGTGTAATGAAGATGAAAAGCAAACTGTAGTGACAAAAACGCAACTAGTAATGAGCGAAGAGTTTAATACTAATGGTGCGCCCGACTCAAGTTTGTGGAGTTACGATATTGGTAATGGAAACAACGGTTGGGGCAATAATGAATTGCAGAACTACACGGATAATTCTGCCAATATTAAAATTGAAGATGGTATGTTAAAGATTACTGCCATTAAGCAGGGTTCCACATACACCTCTGCCAGGATTCAAACCAAAGGAAAATTTGAAAAAAAATATGGTCGAATTGAAGCTCGTATCAAAATGCCCTACGGCAAAGGTTTATGGCCAGCATTTTGGATGTTAGGTGCCAATTCAGGTACTGTAGCATGGCCACAATGTGGTGAAATTGATATCATGGAATATCTTGGTAGCAAACCAACGTCAATTTTTGGCAGTGTTCACGGACCAGGGTATTCAGGAGGAGAAGCGATTACGAAGAACTACACTTTATCGAACGATAGATTCGATAATGATTTCCACGTTTTTGGAATTGAGTGGGATGAAAATTACATCAACTATTATGTAGACAATGTCTTATACAACCAAATTACGCCTGCGGATGTTCCGGGTCAATGGGTATTTAATCAACCGTTCTACATGATTCTAAATATGGCAGTTGGTGGAAATTTCCCAGGTTCACCAAACAGTTCAACTGTTTTTCCTCAAACTATGCTGGTAGATTACGTGAGGGTTTACCAATAAGAAAATTAACAATCTCAATAGAAACTCAATAATTAATACGTTCTTTTTATAAAAGGCTATTAAGTTTATAGATAATAAAGACAATAAGAATTTAATACTTTATGGACCAAAGCCCTTCTATATTAGCAAAAGACAAAACTAAAACTGAAAAAAAATCGGTTGCTATGGATATGGTTTTTTTAGAGGGTGAAGAATATTATAAAATTGCCAACCACGACCAAATGCGTCCCTTTTTCATGAGTATCGTTAGCGATTCCAATCACTGGCTTTTTATATCCAGTAATGGAGGATTGACTGCAGGAAGAAAAAATGCTGAATTTGCACTTTTCCCATATTATACCGATGATAAAATTACCGAGTTTGCGGATATCACCGGTAGTAAGTCTGTTTTTCAAATTCAACATGAAAATCAAACGCTTCTGTGGGAACCTTTTTCGGAACGGTTTAACGATGATTACACCATTAGCAGAAATCTTTACAAGAACAACTACGGTAATAAAATAATCTTTGAAGAAATTCTTCACGATTTGAATATTACCTTTCGATATCAATGGAGTAGTAGTGCTGTATTTGGTTTTATAAAGAAGTCGGAAATCATCAATCATTCCGATAATGATTATTCCATTACACTATTAGATGGTATTCAAAATATAATGCCTCAGGGTGTTAGCAGCGATTTGCAAACTAGTACCAGTAATTTAGTAGATGCCTATAAAAGAAACGAACTTCATGCGGAAAGCGGTTTGGGAATTTTTGCACTTAGTGCCATTATTGTTGATAAAGCCGAGCCTAGTGAAGCTTTAAAAGCTAATATTGCCTGGTCTATTGGTTTAGAGAAGCCCACTTATTTACTATCTTCTTTACAAGTTGCTGCCTTTAGAAAAAAGCAAAAGCTACAACCCGAAACAGATGTTAAAGGAGAAAAAGGAGCTTATTTTGTTTCGACCAACTTATTTCTAGCAAACAATACTTCAAAAAGTTGGAAAATTATTGCGAATGTCAATCAAAATCAACCGCAGATTATTCAGCTTATTGATGCAATTCAATATGATACTACTTTAGAAAATCAATTGATAAATGATATTGAATTAGGTAAAAAAAACCTAATTGCATTAAATGCTACAGCAGATGGTTTACAATTCACAGCTGATAAACGCAAAGATACCCGCCACTTTTCCAATGTTTTATTCAACATCATGCGCGGTGGAATTTTTGACAACAATTACCAAATTGAGAAAAGTGATTTTGTATCCTATATTAAACAGGCTAATAAAATTGTCTTCGAAAAGCATCATTCTTTCTTTGGTAATTTAACAGATAAGTTTGCCTACGCTGATTTGAAACAATGGATTGCAGATCATGAAGATGCCGATTTAATTCGTCTTTGTACGGAATATTTACCCCTTAAGTTTAGTAGAAGACACGGCGATCCTAGCCGGCCTTGGAATAAATTTTCTATCAATACGCAGAGTGAAATTGATGGTTCCAAAATTCTAGATTACGAAGGAAACTGGCGCGATATTTTTCAGAATTGGGAAGCATTGGCCTACGCTTATCCGGAGTTTATCGACGGAATGATTCATAAATTTTTGAACGCTTCTACTTTTGATGGTTATAATCCTTATCGAGTGACAAAAAGCGGTTTTGATTGGGAAACCATTGAGCCTGATAACCCATGGTCGTACATTGGCTACTGGGGAGATCATCAAATCATCTATTTGTTGAAATTTTTAGAGTTTATCGAAAAGTACCAACCGGGTAAATTACAATCCTATTTTGATAACGAATGTTTTGTATATGCCGCTGTGCCTTACACCATAAAATCGTATCCAGAAATTCTAAAAAACCCTAAGGATACGATTTCTTTTAACCATGAATGGGATAAAAAAATCAATTTACGTAAAAATGAAAACGGAGCCGATGGTGCTTTATTACGAAATAATAATGATGAGATCTATCACGTAAATCTAATTGAGAAGATACTAGCTACTGTACTGTCTAAAATGTCCAATTTTATTCCGGAAGCCGGAATTTGGATGAATACCCAACGCCCTGAATGGAATGATGCGAATAATGCTTTAGTAGGTAATGGTGTTTCTATGGTCACACTTTATTACTTGAGAAGATTCTTGAAATTCTTCCAAAAAATACTCGAAACTTCAGAATTGGAGAATATTAAAATATCTAATGAAATGGTAGAATTTTACCATGCCATTAGAGAAAACCTTATTGAATTTAAACCATTACTCCATGCTCCTATAACCAATCAAGATCGAAAAAAAATAATGGATGCTTTAGGGAAAGCCGCATCGGAGTATCGTTTTCAAGTGTACAATAGTGGGTTTTGGGGGAAGAAAAGAACACATTCAATGTCTGGTTTAAAAGACTTTACGCAAGTATGTATCGATTTTATTGAACATTCTATCAGCGCCAATAAAAGAGCAGATAAATTGTTTCATGCCTACAATTTGATGTCGGTGGAAGGCGATGCTGTTCGAATTTCGTATTTGCCGGAAATGTTAGAGGGACAAGTTGCGGTATTGAGTTCCGGATTTTTAAATGGTTCCGATTCGCTACAAATTTTAAATTCTTTGAGAAATAGCGCTTTATACCGACCTGATCAACAAAGTTATATCTTATATCCAAACAAAAAGCTGCCAAAATTCTTAGAGAAAAATACTATTCCAAAAGAGAAGGTGGAGCAATCTCCATTGCTTGTTCAACTGATTCAAAACAAAAATTTCCAAATCATCAACCAAGATATTAAAGGGGGGTATCATTTCAATGGTAATTTTCACAATGCCAATGATTTGAAAGAAGCCCTTCTGCAACTTGAAAAAAATCAAGAGTATAGTTCATTGGTTGCCAATGAAACCAACACTGTTTTACAAATTTTTGAAGGAGTTTTCAATCATAAATCCTTTACAGGAAGATCGGGTACTTTTTTCGCTTTTGAAGGTTTAGGCTCTATTTATTGGCACATGGTTTCTAAACTGCACCTGGTAGCTCAAGAAACCTGTAACAAAGCAATCGCTAATCAAGAAAATCCGGATGTGATTGCCGAATTAAGGGCTCATTATGTTGAAATCGGAATCGGAATTGGTATTCACAAATCACCGGATGTATATGGTGCTTTTCCAACAGATCCTTATTCGCATACCCCCTTGCACCGAGGTGCACAACAACCTGGAATGACCGGTCAAGTGAAAGAAGATATTCTTACTCGTATTGGAGAATTAGGTGTTATTATGAATGATGGTAAACTACAGTTTCAACCTAGTTTATTAAAAAGAAGTGAGTTTTTAATTCAAGACAATGAAGTCACTTTTGTTATGCTGGATGGAACCGAAAAAACGTTAAGATTAGAAAAAGGAAGCTTGGCATTCACCGTTTGTCAAGTACCTGTAGTGTATACAATGGCTACTTCCAACCAAATTGAATTGCATTATGCTAATGGAAGCCATGAAGTGCTTGAAAGATTAGAATTAGATAAAAAAAATAGTACTAGTGTTTTCCTTCGCAGTGGTGAAATTACACAAATCAACGTGAGTTTGACAGAAGATATTTTGAGATAATGAGTAAAGTATTTTACATCTTATTACTCTTGTTAATATCGTGTAATAAAAACACAATAAGCAATGCTTCTAGTACAATGACAGCTGAAAAAATAGTAGGAAACGCAAAGTACCAAGCCATTTGTTATGGTGGTTATCGAACTCAAACAAGGGAAAATGAACCCACAATTGAGGAGTTAAAGGAAGATATGAAAATTCTGGCTGCGATGCATATCAAAATCATTAGAACCTACAATGTGCATCATGCGGAAGCTGCTAATTTATTAAAAGCCATTAGCGAATTAAAAAGAGACAATGTCAATTTTGAAATGTATGTGATGTTGGGGGCTTGGATTGATTGTAAAAATGCGTGGACAGCTTTTCCGCCAGATCACAATGTAGAAAGCGAACGAAATGCGATTGAAATTGATGAGGCAGTACGATTAGCCAATCAGTATCCTGAGATTGTTAAGATTATTGCTGTTGGAAATGAAGCGATGGTCAAATGGGCAGCCAGTTATTATGTGCAGCCTAATGTGATTTTGAAATGGGTCAATTTTTTACAAAATTTAAAAAAGCAACAAAAATTGCCAAAGGATTTGTGGATAACGAGTTCAGATAATTTTGCGTCATGGGGTGGTGGCGATGCCGAATATCACGTAAAGGATTTGAATCAATTGATCAAAGCGGTGGATTATATTTCGTTGCATACGTATCCAATGCACGATACGCATTACAACCCAAAATTTTGGGGAACCATGGCTAACGAAGTACATTTATCCGAAAAGGAAAAAATTGACGCTTCCATGATGAGAGCTAGAGATTATGCAATATCGCAGTATAAAAGTGTCGTAAGGTATGTGAAATCATTAGGGGTAAACAAACCAGTTCATATTGGAGAAACAGGTTGGGCTACCTTAGATAATGATCTTTATGGTGATAGAGGGTCGAAAGCTACAGACGAGTACAAATCGGCTCTTTTCTATACCTTAATGCGCGATTGGACCAATAAAGAAGGTATTTCTTGTTTCTATTTTGAAGCCTTTGATGAGAATTGGAAAGATAGCGCCAATCCGGTAGGCTCGGAGAACCATTTTGGGTTAATCAATTTGCAATCGGAGGCCAAATTTGCGCTTTGGGATACTGTCGATAAAGGCACTTTTGAGGGATTGACACGAAATGGAAAACCCGTAACAAAAACGTATAAAGGAAATGAAAAAGCACTGTGGTCGGATGTAAAAACACCATCAGAATTTGTAACGCATTAGTAATGGTAAAGAGTAAGCAAATAGTATATTGTATTCAATTTTTGATAATTCCATTGATCATGGCATTTACTTTAAATAGCTGTAAAGCAACAAAGCAATTACAAGTAGAAGTTTATGAAACCTCTGCCAATGGAAATTCTTTGAAAAAGATAACCTCCTTTTCAGAAGGGAAAACGCCTGTAATAATTACATTGAATTCAAGTGAAAAATTCCAAACCATTACGGGTTTTGGGGGGTCGTTTACAGAATCTTCGGCTTCTTTACTCAATCGATTGAGTAAAGAGAATCGCAAGAAGATATTGGACGCTTATTTTAGTGAAAGTGGCGCCAACTATACGTTGACTAGAACGCACATTAATTCTTGCGATTTTTCATTGAAACACTATGCGTATGCCATGGTGGACGGAGACAAAAATCTAGAGAATTTTTCAATAGAAGAAGATAAAAACGATATCATCCCAATGATTTTGGAGGCCAAAGCGATTTCAAAAGAAGGCTTTAAGATTATTGCATCTCCATGGACGGCACCCCCTTGGATGAAAGATAACAAAAGTTGGATTGGTGGAAAATTATTGCCGGAATATAAAGATACTTGGGCTTTGTATTATTCCAAATATATCGAAGCTTACCATAAAGAAGGAATTTCCATTTGGGGACTTACAGTAATCAACGAACCTCACGGCAATGGGAATAATTGGGAAAGCATGCTCTTCTCCCCAGAAGAAATGACCTCTTTTGTTCAGAATTATTTAGGGCCAACGTTAGCATCTCATGGTAAATCCGAAATAAAAATATTAGGGTATGACCAAAATAGAGCCGGTTTAAAAGATTGGGTAGACGCCATGTATAAAGATGAAAACACTTCAAAGTTTTATGCAGGAACCGCTATTCATTGGTACGAAAGTACTTATGAAGTTTTTCCGGATGACTTGCAGTATGCCCATCAAAAAGCACCTAATAACTATTTGATTCAAACAGAAGCTTGTGTTGATTCTGAGATACCGCATTGGAATGACGATGCCTGGTATTGGAACAAAGAAGCGACTGATTGGGGTTGGGATTGGGCCAGTGAAAAAGATAAACACTTGCACCCTAAATATGCGCCCGTAAATCGCTATGCTATGGATATCATTGGCTGCTTAAACAATTGGGTCGACGGTTGGGTCGATTGGAATATGGTTTTAGACAAACAAGGAGGTCCCAATTGGTTTAAAAATTGGTGCACAGCCCCAGTTATTGTAGATCCAGAAAAAGACGAAGTTTATTTCACCCCCTTGTATTATACGATGGCTCATTTTAGCAAATTCATCAGACCCGGTGCTGTGAAAATAGGATGTTTGATTAATAACAATGCGTTGCAGGCCACTGCAGTGAAAAATCCAGACGGAACAATTGCAGTTGTTATTTTTAATCCAACAGATGAAAATCAAACCCTTGAAATAAATAACAATCCGAGTAAAACAACCATTTCCATTAGTGCCAAAGCGATTCAAACTGTGGTTATAAAATAAAATATAAATAAAAATAATATAAATTATGGAATCATCTCAACCCACCCACTCGAACAATAGTAAAGTGCCTTTTGGTCAAAAAATTGCCTTTGGATTAGGGATGTTAGCAAACCAAATGTTTCCAGCGGCCTTAGGTATTTTTATGGTTGTTTTGGTGCAAGATTTAAAATTTCCAGCATGGATGTGGGGAATTTTATTTTTCCTTCCTAGAATATTTGATGCTTTCATAGATCCAATTATGGGTTTTATAACGGATAATACAAGGTCAGTTTGGGGAAGAAGAAGACAGTATGTGTTTATTGGTGCCATTATAATGGGAATTTCTTTCGTGGTAATGTGGCAATTGTATAGAGAAAATGGTATCGATTATAATTTCATGTTCTTTCTTCTATGGTCTTTTGTTTTTTATTTAGGGCTCTCTATTTTTAGTGTTCCTTATGTAGCTATGGGGTATGAAATGAGTGATGATTTTCACGAACGTACCAGCATCATGGCAATTTCACAATGGATTGGACAGTGGGCATGGGTCATTGCACCCTGGTTTTGGGTTATTATGTATGATCCAAAATGGTTTCAAAATGCCGATACCGCCACAAGAACTTTAGCCATTTGGGTTGGTGTTTCCTGTATGATTTTGGCAATGATTCCAGCAATTTTTATCAAAAGTAAGTCTACAAAAGACGAAGAAAGTTTCTCGCCATTAACTTTTAAAACCATTGGAGGTAGCTTGAAAGAAATTTTCGAAAGCTTCAAAGAGGCTTTTAGAAACAAACCATTTACAAAACTATGTATTGCCACGTTCTTAATTTTTAATGCTTTTAATACCGTCGCTGGCTTTACATTTTTTATCGTAGTGTATTACCTTTTTAATGGAAGCACTCAATTAGCGGGGATTTGGCCAACACTTTTTGGATGCATTGGAGCTCTCTCTACCACTTTTTTGGTAATACCAATAGTAGCAAATATGTCTAAGAAAATGGGTAAAAAGAATGCTTTTTTAGCCTCGCAAGGAATTTCTGTTTTAGGATATATTTTGCTTTGGTTTCTCTTCATACCTGGAAAACCGTATATGTTTTTGTTCGCGTTACCTTTCTTTTCTTTCGGAATCGGAAGCCTATTTACTTTGATGATGTCAATGACAGCGGATGTTTGCGATATGGATGAGTTGACTTCCGGTAAACGACGAGAAGGAATTTTTGGTGCCATTTACTGGTGGATGGTCAAGTTTGGTTTTGCTATAGCTGGATTGTTAACGGGAGTTATTATGTCTTCGGTTGGTTTCGATCCAAATGCACCTGTTCAAGCCGATGGTGCCGTTACAGGCTTAAGACTTTTTTTCTCGGGGATCCCAATTTTAGGAACCTTGGTAGCGATGTGGGTCATGAGAAATTACGACTTGACCGAAGAAAAAGCGAGAGCGATAAAAATAGAATTAGATACCAGAAAAGGAACACCTAAAAAACAATCTTCGTCCTATTTGCCTGGAAAATTACTCTCGTTAGAAAAAGGTGGAAATGCTTTAAATACTTTTATAGGAGCCGATTTAAGTTCAAAAAGTGAAACAGAAATGCAATCTCAGTTTTCTGAGATTTTAAACAATGGTTTACATGGGTTATGTTTTAGTCCTTATCTGGAAGGACAAGTCGTCGGCGATGTTTTATCTGAGAATCAAATTCGAAGACGATTGGACATAGTCGCACCACATACCAAATGGATTCGATCCTTCTCTTGCACTGAAGGAAATGAATTAATCCCAGAAATAGCACACGAAAAAGGATTGAAAACTTTAGTGGGTGCCTGGATAAGCCATGATAAAGTAAAAAACGAAAAAGAAATTCAGAAACTTATCGCCTTGGCTAAGGAAGGTTTAGTGGATATTGCCGCCATAGGAAACGAAGTCTTGCACCGTCAAGATATTTCCGAGCAAGAGCTATTGCATTATATGAAACAAGTTAGAGAAGCCTTGCCAGATTCAATTCCGGTTGGTTATGTAGATGCTTATTATCAATTTCTCGACCGCCCTGCTTTAGTAGATGCTTGTGATGTTATTTTAATAAATTGTTATCCCTTCTGGGAAGGAGCAGAGAATTCTCTTGCACTTCCTTATTTGAATAGAATGATGGAATTAACACAACAGGCGGTCAAAGGAAAGAAAGTAATCATCACGGAAACAGGATGGCCAAGCAAAGGTGAAAACATAGGCACAGCTGTGCCTTCTGAAAAAAATGCTATGAATTATTTTATTGCTGTTCAAGATTGGGCTAGTCAGAAAGACATTGAAGTATTCTATTTTTCATCGTTTGACGAATCATGGAAAACAAACCAAGAAGGAGCAGTTGGCGCAGGATGGGGTATATGGGATAAAAACGAAAAATTAAAATTTGATGTTAATATAGTTACCAATGTCATTTAGAAGAAAAGAAGATTCGCGTTATCAAATCAATTTTGATAGTACTAACGAGATCAATACTTATAATGGGATTGATTATACTAGTAAGTCACCACAAGAATTAGATACCATTTTTGACAAAGTTTTAAAAACGGGAATGCATGGGCTTTGCTTCAGTCTTTATGAAGATGGGCAAAAACCTGGGGATGTTATTTCGGAAGAACAAGTTCGTCGAAGAATGAAAATTATTGCGCCTTATACCAAATGGGTGCGTTCATTTTCATGTACAGAAGGCAATGAGTTCATTCCTGTTATTGCAAAAGAATATGGTATTAAAACCTTAGTGGGAGCATGGTTAGGGGACGATCCAGAAGTCAATGAAAAAGAAATCGAAGGGTTGATAAAACTTTCGAATGAAGGCTATGTGGATATTGCCGCAGTAGGAAATGAAGTGATGTATCGAAAGGATTTAACCGAAGAGGAACTTTTGGAATTTATTAGTAAAGTAAGAAAAGCTATTCCGAGTACTATTCCTGTTAGTTACGTTGATGCCTATTATGAGTTTACTATAAAACCAAGAATAACGGAAGCTTGCGATGTAATATTAACCAATTGCTATCCTTATTGGGAAGGTTGTGCTATCGAGTATTCCTTGGGCCACATGAAACAAATGTACCATCAAGCACTACAAGCTGCCAATGGCAAAAAGGTAATTATAACGGAGACCGGATGGCCTAGTAAAGGCGAAAGTTTTAAAGATTCCCATCCTTCCAAAGAAAATGCTTTAAACTATTTTTTAAATACCCAACTGTGGTCGCAACAAGAAGGTATTGAAATTTTCTATTTCTCTTCTTTTGACGAATCATGGAAAGTAGGCGCTGAAGGAGAAGTAGGTGCTTATTGGGGCATTTGGGACAAACATGAAAAATTAAAATAGTAAGCAACACCTCAAGATAAAAATCGTCAAAAAGACCTAAAAGCAGCTAAAAAAAATCTGCTCATTTTTAAAAAAGTAAATTCGTATGAAAAAAATAGTTCCCTTTAAAATTCTCTTTTTATTTTGTTTAATCAGTCAACTTTCCTTTGCACAAGTTGATGTAATATATAACGACTTGGTTTGGTCAGACGAATTCAATACCAATGGTACTGTCAATACCAATAACTGGTTTCACCAAACGCAATTGCCTAACGGCGGAAGTTGGAATAACGGAGAGGTACAGCATTACACGAATCTA
>CALPUN020000035.1 GCA_943326765.2 Bifidobacterium breve
ATGTTCAAAAATTATGATTTTTTCTTGTAGAAATCAATAAAAACCATGAACCAAGCCCCTATTAACAACAATCCTCCAATAGGGGTAACAAATCCCATTTTCTTGAAATCAAATGTAGTTAAGTCATTCGTTGCCAAAAGGTAAATGGATCCTGAGAACAACAGCACCCCAAGAACAACCAAAAAATAGACTGCTCGTTGTGTTTTGGCTGAAATGCTTTTGGATGTCCCCACAAACAACAAAAACAAGGCGTGGTACATTTGATATTTTACTCCAGTTTCAAAAGTGTTGAGTTGTTCTAACGACAAAACTTTCTTTAAAGCATGGGCGCCAAACGCCCCTAAAACAATCGCGATCATTCCTAAAATTGCGGCCGTTGTAATTATTTTTCGTTCCATATTAATTTGATTTATACTAAGCCGTAAAATTATTAGTTCTAGTTCGAACTAAAAAGGAATTTGTGTTTTTTTAGCAGGGCCCTAGCCCAGACAGGAACGGCATCTCCTGATAAACAAAAACAAAGTGATTCGCTTTGTTTTTGTTTATCAGGAATATAGTGGATGGCTGGATTAAGCTCCTTAAAAAAAAATACTACATTTGCACTTTATAAATCAAAAAACCAATGAGAAAATTATTTTTTATTTTTACTGTCTTACTTGCGATTCCCGCTGTAGCGCAAGAAAACAAAGCGGTGAAATCGGGGGAGAAATTTATTTATGCTGCTTCCTACAACATGAGCGGATTGATGTCGCAATTGGCACAAGTGACCATGGAAACGGAAACCGTAAAAACATCAAAAATGTCCTTATTACATTTAAGTTGTGAAGCGACTACTTATAGCAAATGGGATAATTTTTTTAAGATTCGAGATATGTATGAATCGTATGTTAATCCCTTAACTTTGAAACCTAGTCTCTACAAACGCGACATTTTGGAAGGCAAATACACTAAAAAAGAAAAGTATATTTTTAAAAGTGATGGTAAAAACATTGAAAGTACCGTCAGTAAGAAAAACGGACCTGAAACTAAAAAAGCCTTTCAAATCAATGGCGGCACTCAAGATGTGGTTTCTATTTTATACAAATTAAGAACGATTGATTTCAGCACTTTCAAGCCCGGGCAAATCAAAACGTTTGTCGTAGTATTTGACGAAAAAGAAATGACCGTATCCGCAAAATACATGGGAAAAGAAACGATTGCCGCTGGGAATTTAGGAACAAAATCTTGTTATAAAATTTCCATTGGCGCCAAAACAAAAGTGTTGAAAGGAACCGACAAAAACATCATTTGGTTAACCGCAGACGCCGCTAAAGTACCCGCTTTAATTCGTTTTAGCATTCCTGTCGGCACCGGACAAATGACATTAACTAACGCAACTGGAGTATAATTATGAGAAAAGTATTGATTGTTTTAGCCTTTTTATTTGCAATTCTCGGAATTGCCTTTGCCATTTTACCTATGGGAACTTTAGGGTTCTTACCTGTAGGATTGTCGTTGCTTTTTGGAGCGTTGGCTTTTGTAAAATCAGACGCCACCGATAAAACCGTTCCCAAATGGTTGTTGATTATAGCTGCTGTGACACTAGTAGTCATTATCGGACGTAGTTTCGTCCCAGATGAAGTAGCCCAAGACGCCCAATTCGAACAAAAAAAGATCGAATCCAAACAGGAAGATTTAAAGGATTTAGAAGGAATAGAATAAGAAGTGTAACACGAATTTCACGAATGGACACGAATTTAAAGAGAGAAAAATTCGTGTCCATTCGTGAAATTCGTGTTTATAATTCCTAAATAAGCTCCCGTATTCCGAGAGCTTTTGTGTTTTTACAACCTTCCTCTTTTTTTGAAAGGCAAATTCATACCTTTACGGTCTATTTACAAACAACCATGAGAAATATCCTAATTATCGGGGCCGGACGTTCGGCATCTTCTTTAATTCAATACCTGTTAAACCGCTCCGAAGCGGAAAATTTGCACCTCACTATCGGCGATTTATCCTTAGAACTCGCACAACGCAAAACCAACCATCATAAAAATGCTACGGCCATCGCTATAGATATTTTTAATGCAACGCAACGTCAAACCGAGATTCAAAAAGCCGATATCGTCATCTCAATGTTACCCGCGCATTTGCATATTGAAGTGGCTAAAGATTGCATTACCTATAAAAAACACATGGTTACAGCGTCCTATGTGAGCGACGCCATGCAAGCACTCGACGCAGCTGCTAAAGAAAATAATCTGGTGTTCATGAATGAAATCGGACTAGATCCCGGAATCGATCACATGAGTGCCATGAAAGTCATTGATGACATTCGGGAACAAGGCGGAAAAATTATTTTATTTGAATCGTTTTGTGGCGGTTTAGTCGCTCCCGAATCGGATACCAACTTGTGGAATTACAAATTCACGTGGGCACCAAGAAATGTAGTCCTCGCCGGTCAAGGTGGTGCTGCCAAATTCATTCAAGAAGGCACCTACAAATACATTCCCTATCACAAATTATTTCGCAGAACCGAGTTTTTGGAAGTCGAAGGCTACGGCCGATTCGAAGGCTATGCCAACCGCGATTCCTTAAAATACCGAAGCGTTTACGGCTTAGACGATGCGCTAACGTTGTATCGAGGCACCATCCGAAAAGTGGGGTTTTCTAGAGCTTGGAATCTATTCGTGCAACTCGGCATGACTGACGATACGTATGCCATCGACAATTCTGAAACCATCAGCTACCGCGAATTCACCAACTTGTTTTTACCGTATCACCCCACCGATTCTGTCGAAATCAAACTGCGCTTGCAACTCGGCATCGAACAAGATGATATTATTTGGGACAAGCTACTCGAACTGGACTTGTTCAACCCTAAAAAAATTGTCGGTTTAAAAGAGGCTACTCCTGCTCAAATTCTAGAAAAAATCCTCACCGATAGCTGGACGCTCGAGCCCAATGACAAAGACATGATTGTCATGTATCATAAATTTGGTTACGAAATCAACGGCGTGCAAAAACAAATCGATTCCAAAATGGTCTGTATCGGCGAAGATCAAACCTATACCGCTATGGCAAAAACCGTGGGTTTGCCCGTAGCCATTGCCACTTTGCACATTCTAAACGGCAACATCAAAACGCCAGGCGTGCAATTACCCATAACCAAAGAAGTGTACGGCCCTATTTTGAAAGAACTCGAAAATTTCGGAATCCATTTCAAGGAAACGCAAATGCCGTACGTGGGGTATAATCCGGATCGCGTCAAACAGTAATTGGTTTTTTATTAGGAGCTTTTTCCTGCTGTACACACTATCTTTTCTGCCGAACACCGGCAAAAAAGGATGCTGTTCCCATCAGGGCTAGGACAACTGCAAGGCAGAAATTTCATTCCCATTTGAACCATTCCTGATAGAATCGCTTTTATTCTAAAATCAAATTCTTACTTTTGGTTGAAATATAAAACCAATGAAGCTAAATTCGCTACAAGTAGAAATCGATGGCATCGACAAGGAAATTCTTCGGTTCCTAATGGAAGACGCCCGAAAACCCATTCTGCAAATCGCCAATAAAATTGGGATCTCCGGAGCAGCCATTCACCAACGTTTGCGTAAACTCGAACAATCAGGGGTCATTTCGGGTTCCAAATTTGTATTGAATACTAAAATTTTAGGGTATCGCACGATGGCGTTTGTGGGTGTTTACCTCGACAAGGCCGCCCGAAACTCGGAAGCGGTCAAAGAGCTTAGAAAAATTCCCGAAGTTTTAGAATGCCATTACACTACCGGAAACTGGTCAATCCTTATCAAAATCATTTGCCGTGATAACGAACATTTGATGCAACTGCTCAATACCAAAATCCAAGCCATTGAAGGCGTTTCCCGTACCGAAACTTTTATTTCCCTAGACCAACAAATCGACCGCCAAATTCAGTTGTAAAGTAACAAACACGAATTTCACGAATTAGCACGAATTTTTTAGGCTCTAATTAGTTTTAATTAGTGAAATTCGTGTTCCATAAAAAAATCCACAACTTTCATTGTGGATTTTCGTTTTATTACAGTGGCAATTACCTTCTATTCATATAAATCATAACGTAGTACAACAACGTAGCGATGGATCCAATGGCAGCAACCACGTAGGTTCTAGCAGCCCATTTCAAGGCATCTTTGGCGCCGGCTTGTTCTTGCGTGGTCAACATGTTTTTATTTTCTAACCAAGCCAAAGCTCTATTGCTAGCATCGTATTCTACTGGAAGCGTGATAATAGAGAAAATGGTTGTTGCCGCAAAAAGCACAATTCCTACTAACAACAATTGCGGAAAAGTACGCACCATCAAAATCCCTCCTATCAAAATCCACTGCACATAACTCGATGCTACAGAAACAACGGGAACTAGTTTGGAGCGCATTTCCAACCAAGCATAAGCCGAAGCATGTTGCACCGCGTGACCACATTCGTGAGCCGCAACGGCAGCTGCCGCTGCATTTCGTTGGTTGTAAACCGCTTCACTCAAATTTACGGTTTTGTCGGCTGGATTGTAGTGATCGGTTAATTGTCCTTCTACCGAAATCACTTGCACATCCGTAATGCCATGATCAGCTAACATTCTTTCGGCGATTTCTTTCCCAGACATGCCGTTTTGCAATTGGAGTTTCGAATACAATGCAAACTTGTTCTTTAATCGGTTGCTGACTAACCAACTCACTAACATTAATAAACCTGCTATTATCAAATACATAATTTCTTGTTTTTAGTTTTAAAATTTAAAAGTACAAATTCATTGTCAAATTACAAGCCAATTTAGTTTGCGTTAACATTTGTGCACTTTTGTCAGGTTTACCCAACTAAATTGATGATTTTCCCCGGAACAATAATCACTTTATTGGGTGTTCTACCTTCTAATTGTTTAATAGTTCGTTCGTCTTTCATCACAATATCTTCGATTTGCGCAGCGGTTAAATCCAACGGCAACGCTAACGTAAAGCGCATTTTTCCGTTGAAGGAAACTGGATATTCCTTGCTGCTTTCTACCAAATGTTTGGCATCAAATTGCGGGAAGGTCACCGTGGCAATCGAACCTGTATGGCCCAATTGACTCCACAATTCTTCCGCAAGGTGCGGGGCATAGGGCGAAATTAAAACCGCTAACGGTTCCAAGATAGCGCGTTCATGACAATTTTGCGTTGCCAATTCGTTCACACAAATCATAAATTGACTTACCGAGGTATTGAACGAGAAATTCGTAATGTCTTCTCCTACTTTCTTAATGGTTTTATGCAACGTTTTCAAACTGTCTTTCGAAGGTTCGTTATCGGTAACTACGAACGTATCTTCTTCATAATACAAACGCCAAAGTTTTTTTAAGAACCCGAAAACACCGGTGATTCCGGCAGTATTCCAAGGTTTCGCTTGTTCTAAAGGTCCGAGAAACATTTCGTACAACCGCAAGGTATCAGCACCATATTGGTTGCAAATGTCGTCGGGATTGACCACATTGTATTTGGACTTGGACATTTTTTCGACTTCGCGACCAACGATGTATTTGCCATTAGCTTCGGTAATAAATTGCGCCTCTTTGAATTCGTCTCTCCAAATTTTGAAGCCATCAATATCCAGTTCATCAGCCGCATTAATTAAGGAAACGTCTACGTGAATTGGTTGCACACTTTGCTCTTCAATCTTATTTTTAGAAACAAAGGTATTGGTTCCTTCCAATCGGTAAACCAGCGCACTCATCCCCAAAATCATTCCCTGATTGATCAACTTTTTGAACGGTTCTTCGGTTGGTGCGAATCCTTTGTCTTTTAAAAACTTGTTCCAAAAGCGGGAATACAACAAATGTCCTGTCGCGTGTTCGCTTCCGCCTATGTACAAATCTACGTTTTGCCAATAATCGAGTGCGGCTTTGCTGGCAAATTCGGTTTCATTGTGCGCATCCATATAGCGCATCCAATACCAAGAACTTCCGGCCCAACCGGGCATCGTGTTTAATTCTAATGGAAATACGGTTTTATGGTCGATCAACTGACAACTGACCACTGACCCCTTTTCTACATCCCAAGCCCAATCGGTAGCATTGCCTAAAGGCGGTTGCCCGTCTTCGGTGGGTAAATATTTTTCTACTTCGGGCAATACCATTGGTAAGTATTTCGCATCGATCATTTGTGGCAATCCATTCACATAATACACCGGGAACGGTTCGCCCCAATAGCGTTGTCTTGAAAAAACAGCATCGCGCAAACGGTAATTTGTTTTGCCTTTGCCTTGGTTTATTTTTTCTAATTCGGCGATACCTTTCTTGGTGGCTTCTTTGTAATTCAATCCGTTTAAGAAGTCGGAATTGGCAATAATGACATTATCTTTAGAGCCATACGCTTCTTTCGAAAGGTCGACATTGGCAAAAATGTTTTTGATCTCCGGCATTCCGTTTTGTCCTTTGAAGAAATTCGCAAACGCATAATCGCGTTCGTCGCCACAAGGAACGGCCATGACGGCTCCGGTTCCATACCCCGCAAGCACGTAATCGCCAATCCATACTGGAATGGGTTCTTTGGTAAACGGATGTTCGGCATAGGCTCCGGTGAACACTCCCGAAATGGTTTTCACATCGGCCATTCGTTCTCGTTCCGAACGTTTGGCGGTTTTTTGGATGTAGGCTTCCACGGTGGCTTTTTGGTCAGCGGTTGTGATTTGCGCTACCAATTCGTGTTCGGGTGCTAAGGTCATAAACGTGACTCCGAAAATGGTATCGGGACGGGTGGTGAAGACCTCGATGCTTGTTGGTTGCTGGTTGTTGGTTGTTGTTAGGACATTGAAGGAAACCATAGCGCCAACCGATTTTCCAATCCAGTTTCTTTGACTTTCTTTAATGCTTTCGCTCCAATCGATGCTGTCTAAACCTTGCAATAGGCGTTCGGCATAAGCCGAAATGCGCATGCTCCATTGGGTCATTTTTTTGCGGATGACCGGATGACCGCCTCGTTCGGAAACCCCGTTGATAATTTCATCGTTGGCTAAAACGGTTCCGAGTGCGGGACACCAATTGACTTCGGTTTCGGCGAGATAGGTTAGTCTATACTGTAATAGGATTTTTTGTTTCTGTTCTTCAGAGGAACTGTTCCATTCTTGAGCAGAAAAAATAGCAACATTGTCATCACAAACCTTATCGTCGTTTGTATTTCCTTCTCGTTCAAAAAGCGTGATTAATTCGGAAATATCGAAGGCTTTGTCGGCCGTTTTGCAATACCAAGAATTGAACAATTGAATAAAAATCCATTGGGTATATTTATAGTAATCTTGGTCGGAGGTGCGAACTTCCCGACTCCAATCGAACGAGAATCCGATTTTATCTAGTTGTTGGCGGTAGCGCGCGATATTTTCTTTGGTCGTTTTATCGGGATGTTGGCCGGTTTGAATGGCGTATTGTTCTGCTGGCAATCCGAAACTGTCGTAGCCTTGTGGGTGCAACACATTAAATCCTTGGTGGCGTTTGAAGCGGGCATAAATATCGGAAGCGATATAACCCAGCGGATGTCCAACGTGTAAGCCCGCACCGGATGGATACGGAAACATGTCGAGCACGTAGTATTTCGGTTTGTCCGAATGATTACTGGCGGCGAAGGTTTGATTTTCGGCCCAGTATTTTTGCCATTTGGCTTCGATGTCGATGGGATTATATTTCATTAGCATTGAATAGTTGCGGCGTTTTTAATTTCTCGCAAAGGCGCAAAGGCGCAAAGCGGAAACAACTTGTTTGTTTATAAACGGATTGCCCTAGCCCCGATTGCAACAGAAATCCTTTTGTGACGGTGTTCGGCACAAAAGATTGTCGTGAAAAGCGGGAAAGAGCTCCTAAAATCCGAGGCAAATTTACGTTTATTGTACGAATGACAAAACTTTGACCGTTATAAACTATGAATAAAGAAATTCTTTATTATTTTTACGCAATAATTACAATCATTTATGAGTTCTTCTTTCGAAAAGTTTCAAAAACGCAGACTGATTTCTTCTTATTTTTCGGTAGTATTGAGTGTTTTCTTGGTGCTATTCCTATTAGGTCTTTTAGGGTTGTTCGTTATTAATTCCAAGAAATTATCCGATGATTTTAAGGAAGAAATTGTGATGACCGTTTTCTTTAAAAACGAAGCTACCGATAGTACCATGACCGCATTTGGTGACGAATTAAAAATGGCAAGGTTTGTAAAATCGAGTATTTACGTGACGAAAGAGCAAGCGGCGAAGCAACATACCGATATTATTGGTGAGGATTTTATGAATTTTCTGGGTGCGAATCCGTTGCAAAATTCATACGACATTCATTTGAAAGCAGCTTATATAGACACGGAAAATATTCGGAAAATTGAGAGTCGGTTTCGAGCCAACGACATGATTTCGGACGTGGTCTACGACAAGCAATTGGTGAATTTGGTCAATGACAACATCAAGAAAGTAAGCATGTGGATTTTGATTATCAGCGGCATTTTGACTTTAGTGGCGGTATTGTTGATTAATAGTTCGATGCGGTTAGCCATTTATTCCAACCGATTTATAATCAAAACCATGCAAATGGTGGGCGCTACGAAATCGTTTATTCGAAAACCGTTTATTTGGCGCAGTGTTCAACTAGGGGTGACTGGCTCAGCCTTAGCCATTGTCGCTTTAATTGGCACTTTAATTTATATCGACACGAATTTCCCGAGTTTAGGAATCATGAATGACCAATTGATGATTGGTTTAGTGCTCCTAGGGGTTTTGGTGGTGGGTGTTTTAATTACTTGGATTAGTACTTTTTTTGCTACGCAACGGTATTTGAATTTACGAACCGACGATCTTTATTGATTTACGAAGTTGGACCTAGGGTAATCTTAGTTGATTCCAATAAGATTCCATAAAAAATAAAACATGAAAAACGAACAACAAAAACAAGAGTTTCTTTTTGATAAAATCAATTATAAAATTCTATTGATTGGCATCGCGGTTATTGCACTTGGATTCCTTTTGATGTCGGGTGGCGGTAGCGATGATCCGAAAGTTTTTAGCGAAGACCTCTTTAACTTCCGAAGAATTCGATTGGCGCCTACCCTGGTTTTGATTGGATTTGGAATCACTATTTACTCCATATTAAAAAACCCTAAAAAAGAAGCTTAGATTTATTGGGTTTTTAGATTGTTCCAAGAGCCTCTTTCTAAATACAAATACGAAATCTAAAATCTAACAATGGATATACTACAAGCGATTATTCTGGCCATCATTGAAGGCATTACCGAATTTCTACCTATTTCATCTACTGGCCACATGATTCTTGCCAGCACTTATTTTGGCATTGAACACGATGACTTTACCAAGTTGTTTACGATAGTAATTCAGCTCGGCGCTATACTGTCAGTGGTAGTTTTGTATTTCAAACGCTTTTTTCAAACGTTAGACTTTTATTTTAAATTGTTAGTGGCTTTTATTCCGGCAGTTGTTTTGGGTTTATTGTTCAGCAAGAAAATCGATGCGTTGTTGGAAAACCCAGTTACGGTAGCGGTCACCCTTTTATTGGGCGGTATTTTATTATTGAAAGTGGATGATTGGTTTGGGAAATCCGAAAACACTGAAATCACTTATGCCAAAGCACTTAAGATTGGTTTGTTTCAATGTTTGGCGATGGTTCCGGGAGTTTCTAGAAGTGGTGCTAGCATTGTGGGCGGGATGTCGCAAAAATTATCGCGAACGGCAGCAGCAGAATTCTCTTTCTTTTTAGCCGTTCCAACCATGTTGGGAGCCACGGTAAAAAAATGCTACGATTATTATAAAGACGGTTTTGTACTGTCGCACGACCAAATCAATTATTTGATTGTAGGCAATGTGGTTGCTTTTATTGTGGCACTTCTAGCTATCAAAACGTTTATTGGTTTTTTAAGCAAGCACGGATTTAAAGTATTTGGATACTACCGCATTATTATTGGCGTTGCCTTGCTTTTGATTCACTTTTTCATTCATCCTTTGTCTGTAATTTAATGACAGCAGACGATTTTCAAAACGGCCAAATTTTACTCCTCGACAAAGCTTTGCATTGGACGTCCTTTCAAGCCGTCAATAAAATGAAGTGGGCTTTGAAAAGTCACTTGGGATTGAAAAAAATTAAAATTGGTCATGCAGGCACACTCGATCCCTTAGCAACGGGATTGTTATTAGTTTGTACTGGAAAATTCACTAAAAAAATTACGGAACTACAAGGCCAACCTAAGGAGTATACCGGGACTTTTTTTATTGGAGCCACCACACCTTCGTATGATTTAGAAACGGAGATCGACCAAACCTATCCTATCGCTCATATTACCGACGATTTGATTCGTGCAACTTTACCACAATTCTTAGGTGAAATCGATCAGAAACCACCCATTTTTTCTGCCATTAAAAAAGACGGGGTTCGGCTTTACGAGCATGCTCGCGCTGGAGAAACTGTCGAAATTGCATTTCGCAAAACTACAATTCATGAGTTTGAAATTACTAGAATTGCTTTGCCCGAAATTGATTTCAGAGTGGTTTGTAGCAAAGGTACCTACATTCGTTCTTTAGCTTTTGATTTTGGAAAAGCGGTGCATTCTGGGGCACATCTTATTGCTTTGCGCAGAACTAAAATTGGCGACTTTGACGTAAAAAATGCCATAGACGTTACTTTGTTTGAAGCGTCAATTGCTCGGCTTGCAACATAAGTTCTACAATTTCATTTTGCGTACTCAATCCTTTATCGTGCAAATACCACAATTGCAATTCCGCTTTGGCTGTTTCATCAATTGCACCATATTGTTGCTTGTAACTTTTGAATAAATCAGTAGCTCCAATTGGTCGTGGGCCCCAATTTCTTACAACCTCAGCAACCTCTTTTTCGATAATAAGGAGTTTCGGAACCGACTTGGCTCCTTTCGTTAAAAACAATTTCATCAGGGTTTCATTTTCGTCTCGAAAAGCAATTTTCAACTCAATGTGTTGCGAAACTAACGCCATTTTATTCATAATGGGTAGAATCTGAGCGGCATCACCACACCAACCTTCACTTAAGACCAGCCAAATGTATTTCTTTTTTAATGCCAGCAGTTTTTGAATATTTTCTTCCGAAATAACCATTTTTTTATCCAACCGATTCATCCGAACTTCATTCAATTCGGTGTAGTGCATTAATGCTTCCGTAGATTCATTCCCCGTGGCCATTCCTTGTGACAGCAAATCGGAAACGATCGAACGGTATTTTGCATACGAATGACTTTGCAACAATCCTTGGGCAACAGCTATCTTCATGATTTTTAAAATTTTGTCGACACAAAGTTACTGCTAAATCAAGTCCTCTTGGGTGATAAATATCACTTCGAAAGCAAATTATAAGACTTCAAACTTCTTTCATATTTTTAGCAAAGACTATTTTACAAAAAAAGAATATCCCTATATTTGCACAACTCAACAAAAACAAAATAATGAAGTACAAAAGAATTCTTCTAAAATTAAGTGGTGAAGCTTTAATGGGCAACCGACAATATGGTATCGACCCTGTAAGATTAGCCGAATATGCTGATGAAATCAAGCAAATTCATGATCAAGGCGTTGAAATCGCCATCGTCATTGGTGGTGGAAATATTTTTAGAGGAGTTTCTGGAGCTAGTAACGGTATGGATCGTGTGCAAGGCGATTATATGGGAATGTTAGCCACGGTCATTAATGGCATGGCTTTGCAAGGGGCTCTAGAAGACAAAGGCATGTTGACTCGTTTGCAAACTGCCTTGAAAATTGAAGCGATTGCCGAACCTTATATCAAAAGAAGAGCGGTGCGTCACTTGGAAAAAGGACGGATTGTGATTTTTGGCGCCGGAACTGGAAATCCCTATTTCACAACCGATACCGCTGCTGTGTTGCGGGGCGTGGAAATTCATGCTGATATCATTTTGAAAGGAACGCGAGTAGACGGAATTTATACTTCCGATCCCGAGAAAGACCCAACAGCTAGCAAATTTGATTATATTTCTTTTGAAGACGTGCTTAAAAAAGGTTTGAATGTCATGGATACCACCGCCTTTACTTTAAGCCAAGAAAACAAATTGCCAATTCTAGTTTTCGATATGAACAAACAAGGAAATTTATTGAAAATTTGCAAAGGAGAAACTATCGGAACCGTAGTAAACGTATAATAGATTGTTGGATTGTCAGGTCTTTAGAGGGTTAGAAATCTAAAGGATCTATGATCTAAGAAGTCTAAAAATCTAAAATATGACTGAAGAAATTGAATTTATATTAGACAGCACCGAAGAATCAATGAATGGTTCTATTGCACATTTAGAAAAATCCTTTTTAAACATTCGTGCCGGTAAAGCCTCTCCAGCCATGTTGGGAAGTGTTTTTGTAGATTACTACGGATCGCAAACGCCATTAGCACAAATCTCCAATCTAAATGTTCCGGATGCCCGAACCATTACGATTCAACCCTATGAAAAGAACATGTTGCAACCGATTGAAAAAGCCATCATGGTAGCCAACATTGGCTTCAATCCGATGAATAATGGCGACATCATTATCATTAGTGTTCCGCCATTAACCGAAGAACGCCGTAGAGATTTATCAAAACAAGCCAAAACAGAAGCCGAAGATGCTAAAATCGGTATTCGAAATGCCCGAAAAGACGCCAATACCGAAATTAAAAAACTAGAAAAAGAAGGTACTTCGGAAGATATTTGCAAAACTGCGGAAGACGAAGTACAGAATTTAACCAATTCCTACATCAAAAAAATTGATGAAATCTTAGTGCATAAAGAAGCTGAAATTATGAAAGTGTAATGGCTTCCTATCAAACCAAAATCCGTCTTGCTTTTAAGCTGACGGATTTTTTATTTTTACCTACCTTTATCCCTCAGAATTATTTTCCGAATCGCACCCTATGAAACACTTTGTCTGGCTTGTATTTTTTTTTTCACTTAGCAGTCAGGCTCAGTTTCTTATCAACGGGATTATAAAAGATGCTTCTACCAAAAACACATTGCCTTTCGCTTCCATTGTGACCAATACAGGGCAGTTTGTTTTGAGTGATGTTGACGGGAAATTCAATCTTGTCCTGGAGAAAAGTTGCACTACTTTGACCGTTAGTTATATCGGATTTTCTAAAATTAACATCCCGATTACTACCAATAAGAAATTCTACACAATTTTGATGACACCGGTTTCGAATGCTTTGAACGAAGTGGTGATTTCTAATGAGAATCCCGCTTTAGAATTGATTAAAAAAGTCATTCAACGCAGTCCTCAAAACAATCCACAAAACAAGCTGAAAAGTTTCGACTTCAAATCGTACAATAAATTAATCATTACCGCCAATCCCGATTCTATTGAAGGGCGTATCGACTCGATCTTTATAAAAAAAACCATTGGCAAAAAACTAAAGACGGTTGATTCATCAGAATTCAAATTCAAAAAAATAATTGCCCGGCAGCACGTTTTTCAAACTGAAAAAGTATCCCAATTTCAATACAACAACACGGGATTAAAAGAAACCATTTTAGGAACCAAAATGTCAGGCTTTAAAAAAGCGATTTATGAAATTTTAGCTTTGAATTTGCAGTCTTTTTCTATTTACGACAACCAATACGAGTTGTTTGAAACGAAATATAAAAGTCCGATTTCAAAATTTTACTATACCGATTATCGTTTTAAACTGCTCGATAGTACTACGATTCAAGGGCGAAAAACCTACATGATTTATTTTAAAAACAAAAAGAAAAGTAAAGCGACGGGCTTAGAAGGCGTGCTTTATATTGATCCTGTTACCTTAGGGGTTGCCAAAGCTGTCATGCGCATCAAAGGCATTTTGGATATTAGTGGGACGCACGAATTCGACTACGTTTCCGAGCAACAGCTATGGTTTCCGACACATAAAATTTTTAAAATTGTCAAAGGAAAAAACAACAACGACATTCATGTTTTGGGCGAGACCTTACAGTTCGATACCGATGAATCGGAAGCTACCGAAAATAGAAGAAAAGATGCGTCCGACGCAACGTATTTAATTTCCGAGACCCAATCATTCGACTTGCATTACAATACTTTTTTTAAAATTCAAAACACATACAGTCATATGGAGGTTCAGGCCGATGCCGAAAATCAGCCCGAATCGTTTTGGAATCAATACCGAACGACGCCCTTAGACGAACGAAGTGTTAGAACGTATGTAGCACTAGACAGCATCTCTACCAAGAAAAATATAGAAAAACGACTGCTTTTTGGCCGGAAAGTCTTGAATGGTTATGTGCCGTTTGGCCCGTTTGATTTAGACTTGCGCTACCTCATTAGCTACAATAATTACGAAGGATTTCGTGTAGGTTTGGGTGGGAAAACCAGTGAGAAGTTTTCTCGAAAATTCCGGATTGATGGCTACACCGCTTACGGCACAAAAGATGGGCGCTACAAATACAGTCTTGGGTTTGCAACTAGAGTCGCTCCCTATTCCAATTCCTGGATTGGCGGTTCTTATACGGATGATGTTCGGGAGATTGGGAGCACTTCCTTTGCGATTGACAAACGGGTGTTTAAAATCTATGATCCACGTCCGATCAACGTGAGTACTTTTTACAATTACCGCAGTTGGCGTTTGTATTACGAAACCAAAACAATCCCGAAGACGGAAAGTATTTTTCAAATGATTTACGCCGAAAACGAACCTAAATTCGATTATACGTATACCGTCGATGGCGTTGCTTTTCAAAAGTATAAAATGACCACCGCACAAGTTTCGGCGCAATGGAATCCTTTTAGCGATTACATTCAAACTCCAAATGGACGGTATGAATCGGAAAAAAGGTATCCGAGATTTACGTTTCAATACACCCAATCCCTTCCACAATTCTTGCAAAATGATTTCAAGTTTGGAAAAATCGACTTCCGAACAGAGTATGAAAAAAAACATTTAAACGGTCAAAAAACTTCTTTACTTCTGGAAGCCGGTTATGCTTATGGTGATGTGCCGTTAACCCATTTATACAACACCGCTCCAAACAATTTAACGAAGGATAAAATCATGCAACGAATTACCCTTGCGGGGAAAAACAGTTTTGAAACGATGTTTTTTAATGAATTTTTCTCGAGTCAATATGCCGAGTTTCAGATGAAGCATGGATTTAAAAAAGTCACTTTGTTTAAAAAAGTAAAGCCAACTCTAGTTTTAGTTACTCGAATGGTTTACGGAAAAATGGATAAAAAAGAGCAGCATACTGGCTTAACCTTTAAAACTTTGGAAAAAGGTTTCTACGAATCTGGCATTGAACTCAATCAAATCTATAGCGGTTTTGGGTTGATCGGGTTTTTCAGATACGGCCCGAATCAGTTGCCGAAATTTGAAGATAACTTAGCGATCAAATTGTCGTTTGTCTTGAACTTAGGGTTTTAAGATTAAAACCGAAGGGATGTTACTCAACCAAATGCTTTGTGAATCGACTAGTTTTTTCCAGCTTTCTAGGCTGATGATCATCAAATCTTGTTTGGTTAAAAACTCTTTTTTCATGATTCGATCGTGCAGTAAAGCAATGTTATCAGGGTATTTTTCTTCTAAAGAACTGATGGCACTTTGCATTACAAAATTACTCTGCGCCATATTGTTGGCATCTAAAACTGAAATTTCCGCCTCGTTATTGTAAATTAGTTTCTGGCAATAATCCATCAAAAAAGTATCGTCAGTAGAAAACAACGGCATGAAGATTTGTTTCACCGATTGCAAATCCTTATCGATTAATACTCCTAAAGGCATCTTACTTTTGGAGATAATTTGGCGGGTTCTTTCATCAAAAGGCGAATTCTCAAACAAGCCTTCTTTTCCTGTAAACTTGTCAATTAAACGGTCGGGGTTGATAATCCGTGTGGTAAATCCGAGCACCTTTCCTAGCAAAGTTCCCTCAAAAATAGATTTCCCTAAACCCACTAACAATAGGTCGTAATCTCCTTGATTGGCAATGTCAGCAATGTCAGTTTCAATATCTACTGTTGCTTTAAAAATAGTCGTGATTTCTTGCTGTAAGAGTTTAGATTCTTCGACAACAGGGGCAAAACGTTTTCTTTCTTGTTCTTCTAAATTAAACGAATGCATCTCGTCACTCATCGACAAATGCATTGCCGTAATGCTGGTCGTTTCTTTTTGCTTTTTAACCAAACTATTGGCCAATCGCAAAAGAGATCTGCCTTTCTCATTGTTTCCAAAAGAGATCAAGATTTTGTATTTCGACCCGTTGTGCCCTTCTTCATCCGGAATATAAACATCTTTCGTTTTGAAAATTAAGTTGATTAAATCTAAAGCAGGTCCCGTCATAAAGGTCGTTACCAACGCCATAATCACCATCATCGTGAAAATCTCAGAAGTCAATACTCCCAAATCATAGCCTATGTTTAGCACGACTAATTCCATTAATCCTCGGGTATTCATTAAGGCGCCTATAGTTAAACTGTCGCGCCAACTTTGTCCTACAAACTTTGCTGCCAAAGCGCTGCCAAAGAATTTCCCCATCACCGCCACTAGGATAATAAAACCGGTTATTTTCCACAAATAAGGATCATTAATTAATCCGATTTGAGTTCGCAATCCCGTAAACACAAAAAACAAGGGCAGTAATAAAATAACGGAAACGTCTTCTACTTTTCCAATGAAAATTGCTCTAAATTTAGATATGTCCGGCATAATCGCTCCAGTCATGAAGGCGCCAAAAAGCGCGTGAATCCCGATTATTTCGGTAGTGTAAGCAGACAGTATTAAGGTCAAAAAAAAGATGGCCACAACGGGTTTGTTCAGTTTGTTTTTGGTTCTGTATAAATCACCGATGCGTTTTAAAAACGGCTTTACCACAAACAGCATCGCCAACACATACAGTAACGCCAAGCCCATAATGTAAAACGAACTCACAAACGAACCTGCTTTAACAATAGCGATTACCGCGGCTAAAATGCACCAAGCGGTAATGTCATCGGTGGCAGCACAAGTAATTACGATGGTTCCGATTCGGGTTTTGTGCAATCCGCGTTCCTGAACAATTCTAGCCAATACTGGAAAAGCTGTGATACTCATCGCGGTTCCCATAAACAAACTAAATGATAAGAAATCGATTCCAGGAGGTGCAAAGCGGTAGTATACAAAATAGGCAAGACCAATTCCAAGTGCAAACGGAATAATGATACTCGCATGACTAATAACTAACGCTTCGTTGGCTTTATTTTTCAATACTTTGAGATCAATTTCCATTCCGATGACGAACATAAAAAGGATTAATCCGATTTGACTTAAGAACTGTAAATTTCCCAAGGAAGCTATTGGAAACAAAGTATTCGAAAATTCCGGGAAGTACATGCCTAACAACGAAGGTCCGAGCACAATTCCAGCAATGATTTCACCAATGACGGTGGGTTGCCCAATTTTTCGAAACATCCAACCAAAAAAACGGGCCACAATAATAATCGTTATAATTTGCGCCAAAAGAATGGCCAAAGGATGTTGAATGTTGTTCAGCAAGGACGCTAGAAATTCTGTCCATTGCGAATTCTTAGAACTCACCAACACCACATTTCTTCCCACTTCTAAGAATTTTCCTTGGGTTAATATCCAATAAATCAGCGCTGAAAAACCTCCGGTAACGATAATGTAAAAAATGGTGTTTTTGAAATTCTTCATAGTCTGATGGTTCCGTTTTGCTTGCTATTCTCGTTGCACAAAGATGCGAAATCAAATATATAAATTAAAACATCAAAAAAAATAGTAATGAAAAATTAATACTAGTTAAAAAAACGCATCCTTTCGTAATAAATCTAGTATTGCATAGATTAAATTTCTCTTGTTTTATTACATTTGCGACTTCTTGAACTAGTTTATGAAAAACACCATTAAAGTTGGGTTTTGGGAAGTAATTGCCAGAATCATACTTAAAAATAGAATCACGATTTTATCGGTTATTGTGGCGCTCACGCTTTTTCTAGGCTGGCAGTGGCACAATTTAAGCATGACCTATACTGAGGCCAATTTGCTACCTAAAAAACACCAAGTCAACCAACAATACCAAGACTTCTTAAATAAATTTGGGGAAGAAGGCAATTTAATTGTCATCGGTTTTAAAGACGACGCTTTTTTTACACCCAAAA